>NZ_NASY01000001.1:0-5724 GCF_002075365.1 Anoxybacillus sp. UARK-01
GTCTGGTGGTGGGAACGGCGAACGGAACTGAGTTATTGGCGGAAACGTACCGTTACGACGAAAACGGCAACCGAATCCGCATCGAAACGTCGAACGGGGACGTCACGGTGTACAGCTATGATGAGCTCGATCAGTTGAAGATCGAACAATGGCCGGATGGAACGACGATCGAGTATACGTACGATGGATTCGGGAACCGGACGAAAATCGTGAAAACGAAAGACGGATCATCGACGACGACCAATGCCGATTATAATGCGGCGAATCAATTGGTTCGTTTCGGTGATGAAATGATCACGTATGACGCGAACGGCAACCGATTAGAAGACGGCCAGTATCGATATGAATGGAACGAAGCCGATCAATTGGTTTCCGTTACAAGAAAAGGCGAAAGCACGCCGTTTGTGACGTACCAATACGATGAAGACGGCCGCCGCATTCAAAAGAACGTCAATGGCGTCGTGACGAACTACCACTACCAAGGCGACAGCCTCAACGTCTTATATGAAACCGACGCGAGCGGAAATGTAGTACAATCGTATGTATACGGAGAAAACGGCCAGCTGTTGGCGATGAAAAAAGGTGGGGCGACGTACTTCTACCACTATAACGCGCATGGCGATGTCATCGCGTTAACGGATGCGCAAGGAAACGTGGTCGCTCGTTACGAGTACGACACATGGGGCCAAATTCGTTCCCAAACGGGCGCCCTAGCAACCGAAAACCCATATCGCTATGCGGGATACCAATACGATGAAGAGACGGGATTGTACTACCTCATGGCCCGTTACTACCACCCAACCCATGGCGTGTTCTTGTCCATGGACCCTGATCCGGGAGATTCGGATGATATTCTAACCCAAAACGGCTACACATATGCGAACAACAACCCGGTGATGTTGGTCGATCCGGATGGGCATTTTGTGTGGATGGCGATTAATGCGGGATTTGCGGCGTATGATGGGTATAAGGCGTATAAATCGGGAAAAGGATGGAAAGGTGTCGCGGTCGCGGCGGCGTTTGGTTTTGTTGGTTTTGGTGGCAAGTTTAAAGCTGCCAGTAAAATTGTTAAAGCTATACATGGTAATAGTCGATTATCTAAAAGGGTTCATCATGGGTATGAAATTTACGAAATAGTCAATGGTAAAAAACGTATAGTAAAAGTAGGGATTAGTGGTGCGAAATTGAATAAAAACGGTACATCCCCTAGGGCTAACCGTCAGATTAGCAAGTGGAATAAAAAGATGGGATATCAAAGATATTATGCTCGAATTGTTAAGAAAAATATTTATGGAAGAGAAAAAGCTCTAAAGTGGGAGAGGGGAAGGGCTTATGCAGTGAGAAATGCAGGGGGTAACATGTATCTTCATGTTAGACCGTGACTGTTGATTGCAAAATAAAAATGGTTCTTACGCTCTTTTAGTGATAACTCAAAACATGAGCGAAATCAAGTAAATCTCTCATCGTGTTTCGGATGATTTACTTTCGGATGATCATGAAGAAATGAACAGTAACTTGATCATTCTAGCTGTTGTTCGTTATTTCACTAAATATTCGTAAGAACCATAAAAATACAGAGCTTTGCAGATAATTTGACTTGTGCCAGCTCTACATGGAGTGGTGGGCGTAGTATAGTAGGCTTGTTGGGTAAAGCCAGCCCTTGATATGGCTGGCTTCCTAGTCTTTTGTTTTTTTGGTCACGTCTATAGAGGTTCCATGTTAAGTTGCAATTCTCTGTAACCTTCTTTGCAAAACTCTGTATCACGCATGTTGATTATCCAATAAAATCCATATAAAACATAGAAAAAAGCACAGCCTTCCTGTAAAATGTAAGTGATCGAACCAATAAACCTGGGAAGGCGATCTCTCTACACAAACATATCACACTCGGCATTTGACGTAAAAAATGATTTCAGATGAATCTTGGTCTAATCTCCTTTTTTAACCATATCCTTCGGTTCTTGTGGATTTTACTGGTCAACCCGGAACGAAACAATCCGGATCCAAGAAAAGACATCCAGTCGTCATCTTTCAAGATGCGAACGGTTATGAGACTCGGGTGGTGACAAGCATCTAGATGTATTGGCCGAAAAGAACGCGGAGATGTATCAAGAACGTTGGAGCATGGAGGTGTTTTTTCGTTAAGTGAATCCATACTTCAACGTGCTAACAGTATTCGGTACGGCTGAAAACGCTGTGTACCATCAGCTCTTTGCGCCCTTCATCGCTTATGTATTATTAAGATGGCAGTGCCTTATTTGATAATGTCTTAATTCACAGAGGGATATGTATAATTTTGGATAATCAATAGCCATGACTCGGGATTTTTTCTATGAGGAAAGTACGTGATAACATAAAGAGGGGAGCAAGCCATGTTACTAAAAACATTCTTGTTATTAGGAGAAGAGGAGATAAGTGACGTTCAAAAAAGTTTTTCTTTTCAAACTAGATGTATTACCAAATTATATGAAAGGGTTTTTGAAAAAAAATATCAAACTGTTGATTGCAGGCAATTAAATTTTCATTGTGGTCATTATCCCGAGATGCGTCTGTTAGAATGTTTTGATGGTTTTTGTCCAATTTTAGTGCCGTATAATATTGAACAATTTCTAGAGTATCCAGACAACAGGAAGAAAGTTGAAACTCTAGAACTGTTGAAGAGTAGCCTGGATTTTGTTATTGTAGAGAAAAATTGGGATCCTACTCCTTTTCGGGAAGCTTATGAGAGGGTAAAGGAGTTAAACTACATGAATGAATTCATATGGGGCAAACCAAAATTTAGTCCAAATAAAAAATATAAAGCGGAGGTAACCTGTAATCACGATCTGTATCATTTTACAATAAAGATAGTCATTAAAGAGAAAAAAGGTCAAGTATTGTTTGAGAAAGAAGTAGTATCAACTAAACCAGATGAACTTATTTATGATAGGTTTTTAGGCCATTTAAAGTGGCTAAGTGATGATGAAGTAGCACTGTATGAGAAATATTCAGAGCGATACGTTTCTGTAAAGTTAAGTGATGTGTAAACGAGGATGAGTGGGATATGATTAAAGTTGATTCATTTTTCAAGACGTAAGCAGTGTAAATTAGTGCGTTATTCCAGAACAAAATATCCATTTTTTATAAATTTAAAACAGACTTTTGCGTGTTCATCCAGCAAAAGTTTGGAGATTGTGCAAATTTCTTCCCTTCTGTTTACGGAAAAACCGTTTTAGTGGTTTAATATGGAGCCTTTGTGGACATGTTTTTAGTGAAAGGGATGAGCAGGAACCGTTATTTCTCTATAATATATCTGCTGCTCCGTTTACAGCCTGCATGTTTTATTTTATAAGTATACTACCACCTTTCTTGCTATATAGTTATAAGCGATCACGTCCTTAGTAGACAAGAAGAAAGGGTGATTAAATGATAAATATTCATTTTCAGGATTGGGGGGAAAAACGTCCTAAAAAACACTATAATCGTATCCACGAAATGAGAATTTTTGAGTTGATCTTTTCAAATAAATTAAGTGAATTAGGAATGAAATTAGGAAAATTTGAAAACATTATCGTTTATTGTTTGGCTGATCCAAATAAGAGAACGTCTTATGAGGAAAATCATGCTTTACAAGCGATTAGTGTATCGATCCCTGATGATTTTATGGATTTTTTAAATTTAGACTCTGCTAATGCCAAGTTTCAAGCTTTTTCCTATTTGGTTCATACTTATATTAAACCAATTTTAGAAAGATACTCGACATTGCCACAATTAACAGTTTCAGAATGTGTGGAGAAGGCGCTTGAACAAATTATAAAACAAAATTACGAAGCGGTTTTTCTAGTTGGAAAAACTCCTAAAAAAAGTCCAGACCGTAAGAAATTAGCGATTTTAAAAGGAATTCACCGATTAGAGGGATTTCAGTTAAGATGTGAGGTCTATAACGAGAAAGGTCTTAAAATTATGGATCAGATATTAGTTCGTGATGTTGGAAACGAAATTGTGTATTCAAGATACCTTGGGGCACTCAAATGGGAAAACGATCATCACATCGTTGTAAAATCGAGTTCAAGCAATTGGATGGCGGAGATTCATGTCGAAGATTAGAAAACCATAATTAGATAGTAACGGTTTCATGCAAAGTAAGACTGGCTCTTACGTTCTTTTAGTGGAAAAACACGAGGTAATGGAGAATTCGGAGTTAAAAATAATGATTTACACGCTCATTTTCTCCATTCTCTTCTTCCTTCACTAAGGTTACGTAAGGGCCGTTTTTTTGTCAAAAAACATGTTTTGTCCAATATTTACAAGACAGCACGACGAAGACCAGAAAGTTTGATGAGAAGAACCGTGTGACGGAGCAATCCGACCGCGGCGGAGTCCAAAAATGGACGTATCCGACCACCTCGGATAAATTGCAACAGTTCCTGTTCTCGCACGGATCATTCAGCCAAACCGTCACGTACCAATACAACGCGTTGGATCAAAATACGGTTGTTCAAGATGGAACGTATACGTACCGTTTGGATTATGACGAAAGAGGCCACGTTCGCACGTTTACCACCGGAAACGGAGCGGGTGCCACCTTTACGTATGATGATCGAGGTCTCGTCAACAGTCTTACGGTTGGGACGGCAGATGAAACCGAGTTATTGGCGGAAACGTACCGTTACGACGAAAACGGCAATCGGACCCGAACCGAAACGTCGAACGGGGACGTCACGGTATACAGCTATGATGAGCTCGATCAGTTGAAGATCGAACAATGGCCGGATGGAACGACGATCGAGTATACGTACGATGGATTCGGGAACCGGACGAAAATCGTGAAAACGAAAGAGGGATCATCGACGACGACGGCCGATTATAATGCGGCGAATCAGTTGGTTCGTTTCGGCGATGAAACGATCATGTATGACGCGAACGGCAACCGATTAGAAGACGGCCAGTATCGATATGAATGGAACGAAGCCGATCAATTGGTTTCCGTTACAAGAAAAGGCGAAAGCGCGCCGTTTGTGACGTACCAATATGATGAAGATGGCCGCCGCATTCAAAAGAACGTGAATGGCGTCGTGACGAACTACCACTACCAAGGCGACAGCCTCAACGTCTTATATGAAACCGACGCGAGCGGAAATGTGGTACAATCGTATGTATACGGAGAAAACGGCCAGCTGTTGGCGATGAAAAAAGGCGGGGCGACGTATTTCTACCACTACAACGCCCATGGCGATGTCATCGCGTTAACGGATGCGCAAGGAAACGTGGTCGCTCGTTACGAGTACGACACATGGGGCCAACTTCTTTCAAAATCCGGTGAGATGGCAGACGAAAACCCATATCGCTATGCGGGATACCAATATGATGAAGAGACGGGATTGTACTACCTCATGGCCCGTTACTACCACCCAACCCATGGTGTGTTCCTGTCCACGGACCCTGATCCAGGAGATTCGGATGATATTTTGACGCAGAACGGCTACACATATGCGAACAACAACCCGGTGATGTTGGTCGATCCGGATGGGCATTTTGTCTGGATGGCGATTAATGCGGGATTTGCGGCGTATGATGGGTATAAAGCCTTTAAAAAAGGCGGTTGGAAAGCAGCGGCGATTGCCGTTGGCGTGGGGCTTGTTGGTGGTGCGGCTTTTACAGGTGCCAAACTTGCGTAGAGGGTGTATAAGGGTAGACGGGCTCTAAATTTTTGTAAGGTTACTAGAAAGGCTGTAGACGGAAAAA
>NZ_NASY01000010.1:0-925 GCF_002075365.1 Anoxybacillus sp. UARK-01
CCTATATTCTGTTATGGTGCCGGCTGCAGGACTTGAACCCGCAACCTACTGATTACAAGTCAGTTGCTCTACCAATTGAGCTAAGCCGGCGTCATCTATACTAGTTTTCATTGAAATAATGGTGGAGGATGACGGGATCGAACCGCCGACCCCTTGCTTGTAAGGCAAGTGCTCTCCCAGCTGAGCTAATCCTCCGATATGTAGCGCCTAGCAACGTCCTACTCTTGCAGGGGCGTTAGCCCCAACTACCATCGGCGCTGGAGAGCTTAACTTCCGTGTTCGGGATGGGAACGGGTGTGACCTCTCCGCCATCGTCACTAGGCTTGTTATTTCAAACAGACAAATATTATTATAACGAGCATTTCGCCCATGTCAAGAACTTTTTGGTTCTTTCAAAACTAGATAACAGATCAGAGAAGAAAGGATAGGCGGTGCTTTTCTTGATGTCTTGCTCCACTTTTCGTATTGTCTAGTTCCGCAAGCTGCATCCTATGGTCGTTTCCGCTTCTTCTGTCCAAGTCTCCTGACTTGTCCGTCAGAAGCTTGAACGCCTTATGGATGCAAGCGAGCTTGCTCCACTTTTCGTATTGGTTAAGTCCTCGATCGATTAGTATCCGTCAGCTACACGTGTCGCCACGCTTCCACCTCGGACCTATCTACCTCGTCATCTTCGAGGGATCTTACTTGCTTATGCAATGGGAAATCTCATCTTGAGGGGGGCTTCACGCTTAGATGCTTTCAGCGCTTATCCCTTCCGCACATAGCTACCCAGCGGTGCCCTTGGCAGGACAACTGGTACACCAGCGGTGCGTCCATCCCGGTCCTCTCGTACTAAGGACAGCTCCTCTCAAATTTCCTGCGCCCGCGACGGATAGGGACCGAACTGTCTCACGACGTTCTGAACCCAGCTCGCGTACCGCTTTAA
>NZ_NASY01000011.1:0-29949 GCF_002075365.1 Anoxybacillus sp. UARK-01
CCTTGGAGATGCCGCCTATGAAAGCGAAAAAGTCCGTCAAATAGCCGAACAGACAGGAATTTTTTTCGTTTCACCTATTAATCCTCGAAATAGCGATGAACGAAAAGATGCCTATGGTCGGATGATTCGTTCGTTTTTGAAAACAGAATTCGGAAAGTGGTTGTTTGGTTTTCGCAACTCGATTGAGCAGACATTTAATCAGTTAAAGAATGACGGATTAGAACAGCCGCGTTGGTATGGGTTTCATCGCTATTTACTGCATGTACAATTATGCATTCTTATGCACAATTTTGAGTTTTTACTCTAGTTTTGCAACACCTTCTTAAATGAATACACATTGAATCAAAAATAATGTATTAAAACATACGGGCCTCTTTGCAATGACAAAGAGGTTTGATTGTTATGTATCAGGAATTTTATTTTGATTTATCTATTCGGAAATATTTATATCCGTATGTTAGGAATTTATAAAAACAGTGAAAATGCCCCGCGGTGAGGCGTTTTCTTTTTAAGCCCGCCATTTAGTGGCGGAGTTCCGCCACAGGTTGGCGGTAGAAGCAAACAGAAAGAGAAATATAATAGAAAAAAGTCGCGCATGCCTAGAGAGTATGTTTAAGCCTTAAAGATCGAATCGTCTTGACGGCCTACGGCTGTTAGAAGGACATATGAATGTTATATGCATCCTTATTGGTGAATGGGCGATCAGTGTAATCTGTGATATACAGCCTCGTTTTTAGCTAAGGAGAAGGAGGGAAAAGATGATTCGATTAGAAAATATCAGCCAATCATTTAAGCACCATTCTAGCAAAATCAAAATTTTAAATCATGTTGATCTAGTGATTCAGCAAGGGAGCTGGGTGTCGATTGTCGGTCCGTCCGGCTCAGGGAAATCGACTTTATTAAAAATTATGACGGGTTTATTAAAACCGGATACAGGGACTGTTTATTACCGGGATCTCGATCTCTATCGAATGGGCGAACGAGAAAAAAGCGATTTCCGCCGACGTCATATTGGGTTTGTATTTCAAGATTTTAAATTATTGCCGTATTATTCGGTTTTAGACAATGTGATCCTCCCTTTATATTATGATAAAAAGAAACAGGAATTATATGAAAAAGCGAAAATGCTGTTGCTATCGCTCGGCATTCAAGAGCCGTTATTTTCCAGGCTGCCGAATGACTTATCCGGAGGAGAAAAGCAGCGCGTTGCCTTTGCGCGTGCGCTCATTGCCGATCCGGACGTATTGGTTTGCGATGAGCCGACAGGGAATTTAGATCGGGAGAATCGCGATCATATGATTGAGATTTTGCGTTCCTTCAACCAGCAAGGAAAAACGATGATTTTAGTGACCCATGATATGGAAGTGGCGGCCTACTCTAATTGCATTTATTTATTAAAAGATGGGCTTCTTCTGCCAAATGAGGTGAATGTATGATCCGGATCGTTTGGCGTCGTCTCGTTCACCGGAAAATGGCAACAATGACGATGCTGGCCGCTCTTATCAGCGTCTATACGCTGATTCCGTTCGGCCTTTTCCAAGCGAAAGAAGCGAAATCAACGGTCGACAGCAGCATTGAGAAATATGGAAGGGGTACATATGATCTATTAGTTCGTCCTGCCTCATCAAGAACGCAAGTGGAAAAAACGCTTGGCGTCGTCGAGGAAAACTATATTGGCGATGGAAAGGGCGGCTTTTCCATCGCCGAGTGGAAGCGGATCAAAGCCGATCCGCTGATTGAAGCGGCTGCTCCTGTTGCTTCATTAGGCTACTTTCGCGGCAAGCAGTTTTCCCTAGAGCTCCCTGTTTTACAAAATCCGTCGAGATTCACCTATCAATTTTATACATCAGACGGATATAAAAACTATTCGCTCGGTTCTTCGGGAACATTTGTCTATTTTGAACAGCTCGATCCTGGAACGATTCAGTATGTTACCACAGCACAGCGTTTTGGAAGCGCAGCCATGATGATTGAGATGCCGGAGAATTATTACCTTTTGGTCGCCATTGACCCGGAAAGCGAACAGCAGTTAACCGGCATTGACTTTTCCAAATTAGAAGAACCGCTGGAACTGGATCGCCCTCAGGATCCAAAAGCGATGATGCTAAAAATGACGCTTGAAAATTACGGGAATCCCCCTGTTGTAAAGGTGCTTCAGCGTGATGATTTGAATATCCCCGTTTTTCTTCGCCTGCAAGTGGATACGCTTAAGGTAAGCATCGAGAAGTATCTTCGCAGCCTCCATTTGCAGCAAGGGCAATGGATGATGAGTGCAAGCCCGGAGAAAATCGCCGAGGTTTTAAAGGAACTGAAAAAGGAGAGAGTCGTGCAATCGAAAACGATCGATTTAGATTTATCGAAGTTTCAAAAGCCGTTTGATGGTACGGCGCTGATTCTTAATGACCAGTGGCAGTTAAATGTTGCGCAAAGATATTCAATTGGCGGCGATACGTCCGTTTATTATGTCGCCTCTAAAATTGTTTATCAGCATCTTGATTCCATTCCGACCATCCATATCGTACAGCCTGGTGAGCCGCCGTCTTATAAGCAGGTAGAAAAACGGGGCGTCTCGATGGCGACTGCAACGAAACTCCCTTTTATTATTGAACAGGTAGGCACGTTTTCTCCGAAAAAAGAGCCCAGCAACAAGCTTGCTTCAAGCCCTCTGGGCATTTATGGAGGGATGGAGGCAACAACCGAAGAGGGCCGCACATTAACGCCGACAACAGTACCCGGAAGTTTCATTCCAGCGCCTGCCAGCGGTGTGACGACGTTGGAAGCGGCTGAACTGATCAAAGGAAAGAAACCGATTGATGCCATTCGCGTTCGAATTGCTGGAATTAAAAAGTATGATGAGGCAGCCCGCCGGAAAATTGAGCAGGTGGCCGCTAAGTTGTTGAAGCAGGGATATGAGGTAGATGTCGTAGCCGGCGCTTCGTTTAAGGAAATGACGCTTGATGTCGAGGGGATCGGCAAAGTCAAGGAGCCGTGGACAACGTTAGGAGTCGCCCAACGGCTGACACATACATGGAATGATATGAGTCTTGTAACCACATTTTTGTTTTCTTGCTTTGCCCTGCTTTGGCTCGCTATGAGACTCGTTTTTGAAAAAAATCTGCTGGCTCTTGAAAATGAATATCTAACTCTCCTTGGTTGGCGAGAAGGACAGATTCGCAAGCGAAATGCCATAGAGCAATATTTGCTTATGACGGTTGCCTTAGCGGCGTCTTTTAGCATTTTATATGGTTTGGATGCCGCCCTGCCGCTATATGGGGTGGCCGCTGGTTTGTGGATGTTTTCCATAGTGCTTGTGACATTTTTGCTTCACAGAAAAGAAGAACGAAAGGAGCGAACGATCGCTTATCGCCGTTTTTCTTCCATTCGTTATTATCGGCGCTGGATTGTTCCGATGATGGGGATTTTATCGCTTGCCGCCGTGTTGCTGGCTGTACAGATCGCCGCGTTGACCGCTGCCCTGCAGGAGACGGCAGAGACCGCCTTAGGGGAGTATATAAGAAATGCGACCTTTTGGGTGCAAATCTCGATCATTTTATCGTCAACTGGCCTTGCCGCCATCGGTGTGAGCGAAGGGGTTCATACGCTATTGAGCGAACGAAAAAGCGAGTTTCAAATGTATGAGATGATCGGTTGGACAAGAAGAACGAGGCTCTGGCATTTTGCAAAGGAAATAGCGGTTTGGGCTCTTTCGGCCATCATTCTCGGATTGGCTTTTGCCAGCCTTGCCCTTTATTTGCTTCATGTTTCCTTTATGTGGAGCGTGATGGGATTAAGCAGTTCGTTTGTGATCTTGGCGATCATGATCGCGGTTATCGTATGGACGCGCCATTTTGATGCGGTTTAGCCTAAATGGTATCTTCCCTCTCCAGCTTTGCCTGGAGAGGGAATGGGTTTTGGGTTGTTTGCCCTATGCCGGTTGCCTGCCTCTCAGACAGAAAAATCGTAAATCGCTTGTTCGAGCAAGATCGTTTGATTTTGTGGCATTCCCGTGATTCCGCATAAAAAAGGGCGATTGATATATAGAGCCCTTCCGGATGAAAGCTTCGCAGATTCATAAAAACGCATCTTGATATGGCCAGCGGGAATCTCCGCATAAGAGCCAAATCGGTCAGCATGATAGCGGACTAAAGAAGAAGGAATATCAAATAAGTGGCAATATTTTTGGACCGACTCGTCGAGGTGGTCCGCTTGAATGCCGATATAGGAAAGGGTTGGCTGTCCATGATGATGCTGCATCAGCTGTTTCATTTCCTGCTTCCGTATGCTGTCTTGTTGCCCCCATTGAATAAAAAATGGATAGCGGTATGTGCGATGGGACTCATCTCTAATAAACAGCATCGACCAGCTGAGCACGGTCCCGTCTTCTCGTTGCCGGTTTCCGGCAAATGGGCCAATGGGGGTTAATCCTTTTTCGGAAATATGGTTCATGGTGGCATGGATGTCATTTGTGCGAAAGGCGATTTGGGAAAAGCCGGCCCCTTGGGCGGAGTCTGTGACGATTTGCTGGATCAGTCTATTATCAGACTTTTTCGCTTTGTTAAGATCCATAAAGCCAATCCATTCAATGTAGCGCAAGTCACGGAAATAGCATAGGCAATTATACGTTCCCCAATCGTGATGAATACCCCCTTGTACGGCGTGGAAGCCCATTTGTGCAAAAGCAGCTTTCGCTTCTCTGGGGGATGCTGTTAGATGAACAAGATGGTCAAAGGTCACTTGCATGGGTCTCTCTCCTTTTCATATATCCATAGAAACGGTTGATTGCGGCATGATCTCAATATGGCTGTTTGATGATCGCCGAAGTGATGCTTTGGTCATATGGCTGCATGATGAAATCAGCTTGTATTTATTATAAAAATAAGAAGGAAAAAGCGCCAATGCCTCCTTTTTCTATACTTCGCTGGCGTCTCGGCGGATTGGCCATTCGCATAGAAAGGGTTCACAAAGAGGAATTTTTTTAACAAAAGCGAATGTAGTATAGTATGAATCCGATAGAGAGGAGGGCATAGGATGGGTATGGTAGATCTGTCCAAAAGGGAGGTTTGGCAGCGTTTTATACGAGAAGGAATATTGGATCAAGGAAGAATCCATCACAGAATTGAAGAATCATGGCAGCTTTGCCGCCGCTATAATGTCAATCCATATGATGGAAAGGGGAAAGTTGTGCTGGAACCGCCTTTATTGCTGGAGCGGAAGCAAAAAAATCGGCGATTGCTGCAGCTGGCAGTTCCTGTTTTAGAAAAGCTACAGAAGCTGATTCAGGAGACAAAATCGCTTTTGCTGTTAATTGATCGCGATGGATATGTTTTATACGCGAATGGACATCAGCAAGCGATCAAGAAAGCTAAAGCGATTCGTTTTACAGAAGGAGTGAAATGGACCGAGGATGAGGTTGGAACAAATGCGATTGGCACAGCGCTAAGAATTCAGGAGCCGATCACCGTTGTCGGCGATGAGCACTACTCAGTCGCTTCCCAGCAATGGATATGTTCAGCTACGCCTATCTATAATGACAAGAAAGAATTAGTTGGAGCGATTGATCTTTCTTGCCCCATCAACAGCTCTCTGCTTCAAGACCATGCTTTAGCCACTGTTGTTGCCGCCGCTTATACCATCGAACAGCGATTTCAGCTACAAAAGAAAGAAGATCTATTAGAACTATTTAAGTATACACATCACATTCACAATCCTCATTCTCCGGTTGTCATCTGCGATTGTCATGAAAAAACGGTCTGGATGAACCATGGGTTGCGCGCTTTCTTGCCTAATTTAACCGATCAGCCACTGGAATCCCTTTGCGAACAAAAATGGAGAATCCAAACGAAAACGCCGATTCACTCTGCCGTTGATGGTGAGTTGATCGGCTATGAGGTGACGCTTCAGAGAAACGCCGTTTATCCAAAAACCTTTCACTTTTCTGCGCCATCTTTTCATTTTGATGGTGTTGCGGGAGAGAGCGAGGTGTTTGCCCATGTTTTGCAAAGCTGCGAAAAAGCAGCAAAAACAGAGACCACGGTTTATATGACGGGAGAAACCGGTACTGGAAAGGAAATGCTCGCCCGCTTTATTCATCAAAATAGCAACCGGAAAAACAAACCGTTTGTGGCGGTCAACTGCGGCGC
Source organism: Anoxybacillus sp. UARK-01 (assembly GCF_002075365.1). NCBI lineage: Bacteria > Bacillati > Bacillota > Bacilli > Caryophanales > Anoxybacillaceae > Anoxybacillus > Anoxybacillus sp. UARK-01. The sequence goes on from NZ_NASY01000011.1 coordinate 6,141, forward strand.
CATTCCAAAAGAGCTGATTGGCAGTGAATTGTTTGGCTATGCAGAAGGAGCGTTTACAGGGGCCAAGCGGACAGGACATAAGGGGAAATTTGTGCAGGCGAATGGTGGAACCTTGTTTCTTGATGAAATGGGCGAGATCCCTCCAGAGATGCAAGTAGCACTTTTAAGGGTGCTTCAAGAGCGTGAGGTGGTACCTATTGGGGGCGATAAAGCCATTCCGATTGATGTGAGAATCATTACGGCCACTCATCGCGACTTATACAAGCTAGTGCAGGAAGGAAAACTTAGGGAGGATTTGTTCTACCGAATTTATGTGTACCCCATTCATGTACCGCCGCTTAGAGAGAGAAAAGAAGATATTCCCTTTTTTATTGAGCATTACTGTCAAAAACACCATTGGACGGTAACCTTTTCAGATCAGCTGCTGCAATTATTGATGAATTATCACTGGCCTGGAAATATCCGCGAACTGTTGAATGTTTTGGAAAGAATCCGTGTGGAATATGGGACGCATCTCCCATCGGTTTCTCAGCTTCAGTCGATGCTTGTAGCTTGGAATCAAAATAAAGAAAAAGCGGAGCAGAATCAAGCACTATCTTACAGAGAGAAGATCGAAAAAGAACGAATGATGAACGTATTGCAGATCACGAACGGAAATGTCAGCAAAGCAGCGGCTACGCTTAATATTTCGCGAAGCACCCTTTATCGTAAATTGAAAAAATACCAGCTCATGTAGAACATCCTAGAAAAGTGTTCTGTTTCTCCGCGTTCTGCGCAAAAGGGAGAAGGTTCGCCAATGAACAAAAATGAAACAAAATGATACAGTATGAAACAAAATGAGAAACAATGTCGCTTTTGTGTATCAGGCGCTTGCAAAAGGATTGATTTTGTAAGCGCTTTTTTGCTGGCACGATACTTGCAATATATAAAAGTGAAATGAATCGAATAGGAGGGAGCATGATGACAATCGCAAAATCACAAACGAAAAGCATCACTCAAGAAAAAGCGAAGTGGATGTATCAAAAAATGAATGAAATTCGCCAGTTTGAGGACAAAGTGCATGAAATTTTTAGCAAAGGTGTTTTGCCTGGTTTTGTTCATTTGTATGCTGGCGAGGAGGCGGTGGCAGTCGGAATTTGCGCCCATTTAAGCGAAAAAGACTATATTACGAGCACACACAGAGGGCACGGTCATTGCATTGCAAAGGAATGTGACTTAAATGGAATGATGTCTGAAATTTATGGAAAGGCGACAGGGCTATGTAAAGGAAAAGGCGGATCGATGCATATTGCCGATGTGGAAAAAGGAATGCTTGGTGCCAATGGAATCGTTGGAGGAGGCTTTCCTCTCGCTGTTGGTGCCGGATTGACGGCGAAGTTAAAGAAAACGGGCGGAGTGGCCGTTTGCTTTTTCGGAGATGGCGCCAACAACCATGGAACGTTTCATGAAGGGATCAATCTTGCGGCGATTTGGAAGCTACCGGTCATTTTTGTGGCCGAAAATAATGGATACGCGGAAGCTACTCCTTTTGAATATGCTTCCAGCTGCCAAAATATTGCCGATCGTGCGGCTGCTTATAATATTCCGGGAGAAATTGTGGACGGTAAGGATGTGGTCGCTGTTTATGAAGCGGCGGAAAGGGCGATTGAGCGAGCAAGAAACGGACAAGGCCCGACGCTGATTGAGTGTAAAACTTATCGAAACTACGGACATTTCGAGGGAGATGCGCAAACATACAAATCATCGGAAGAAAAGCAGAAGCATTTGCAGGAGCTTGATGCGATTGTCAGATTCCGCAAGCATTTGCTGGCGAATGGGCTTGTCTCTGAGCAGGAGCTAATGCATATCGAACAAAATGTGGCAGAAGCGATTGAGAAGGCTGTCGAGTTTGCGGAGAATAGTCCGTTTCCGACCGAAGAGGAGCTTTTGCGGGATGTATATGTATCCTATTAATGAAAAAGTGAGGGGGAGCGAAAGATGACAAGAAAAATTTCTTTCTCAGAAGCGGTCAATGAGGCGATGAAGCTGGCGATGCGAAAAGATCCGAATGTCATTTTGCTCGGAGAGGATGTCGCCGGCGGGGCGACAGTCGACCATTTGCAGGATGACGAAGCATGGGGAGGAGTGATGGGAGTCACGAAAGGACTTGTGCAGGAGTTTGGGAGAGAACGAGTACTTGATACGCCGATTGCTGAAGCGGGATATATGGGAGCGGCTGTCACGGCGGCGGCCACTGGAATGCGGCCAATCGCTGAATTAATGTTTAATGACTTTATCGGCAGTTGTTTGGACGAGGTGATGAATCAGGGAGCAAAGCTGCGCTATATGTTTGGCGGAAAGGCGAAGGTGCCGCTCACTGTGCGGACGATGCATGGTGCAGGGTTTCGGGCGGCGGCCCAGCATTCGCAAAGCCTTTATGCGTTATTTACCCACATACCAGGTTTAAAGGTGGTTGTGCCATCGACTCCATCTGACGCAAAAGGGCTCTTGCTCGCTTCGATTTTTGATGATGATCCCGTGATTTTTTTTGAGGATAAAACACTTTATAACATGAAAGGAGAAGTAGACGAGGAGTTTTATACGATTCCGCTTGGGAAGGCCGATATTAAACGGCAAGGCAGCGATTTGACGATTGTCGCAATCGGAAAACAGGTGCATACCGCGTTAAAGGCGGCAGAATTATTAAAAGAGAGAGGAATTGAAACAGAAGTCGTCGATCCAAGAACGCTATCCCCGCTTGATGAGGAGACGATTTTAGCTTCTGTGGAGAAGACGGGCCGGCTTATTGTCATCGATGAAGCAAATCCGCGCTGCAGCGCTGCTACGGATATTTCCGCGCTCGTGGCCGATAAAGGATTTGATTATTTAGACGCGCCGATCAAAATGATTACCGCTCCGCATTGCCCGGTTCCATTTTCGCCGGCATTGGAGGACCTGTATTTGCCAACTCCGGAAAAAGTGTTGCGGGCAGCAGCTGAAATTATCGGCGATGAAACGATTGTAACCGTGTGAAGCAGACGCGGATCGTGCGGGCCATAGTAAAACTTTGTTTTATTTCAATCAGCTGGCATGCGCCTTTCTTTCTGAAAGCGTGAATCAATAGGTCATTCATTTCAGCTGGAGTCCAGCAGCTGACATTTTCTCAAAAAGATAAGAGTGAATATAGGGCGCTAGTATAATGAGCGATTTAACAGCTTTCCAAAAGAAGTCTCCCATCCTCGAGGACCATGAAGGGTGACAGCCCAGTGAGTAGGGGGAGATGAATTTCGGTCGGCGATCCGCCAACGGATAGGATACTCTATCGTTCGAACGGACCCCTGCGGAACGAAGGGAAGCGTAAAGGGTTCTTGTGTGGGGCTTACCGTTCAGCGAACACGCACAAGTCGCTTGAAGCCCTCCTCTAAACGGTGGCGTGGCGGGTGGTTCACAAGAGCGGCTGGCGACATGGACGCTCAGGCGCATGCTGCCTACATTGATTGCAGCATTTTTCATTCCTTGTATTCATCGGAAAAGGAGAGAGAAATCATGGCGGTTGAAATCATTATGCCAAAGCTAGGAATGAGCATGGAAGAAGGAACGGTAGTCGAGTGGCTCAAAAAAGAAGGAGACGCGATTAAAAAAGGTGAGTCGATTGCGGTCATCAGTTCGGAAAAAATCGAAAAAGATATTGAAGCCCCTCAGGATGGAGTGCTATTGAAGATTATTGCGGCGCAAGACGAAACGGTTGCAGTAGGGCAAGCCATCGGCTATATCGGTCAAGAAGGAGAAAGCATGAATGAAGCGGAAAGAAGAGAAGCTGCCAAGAAAGAAGAACAAGTGATCAGCACTGCAAGCCAAACAGCGCGGCAAGAAGCAGCGACAGCGATCGCGGCAGAAGAGACGAAGACCGCTTCGCAGATGATGGCCCGTGTTTCGCCTGCGGCGAGGAAGCTCGCTCGCGAAGCGGGGATTGATTTAAGCAAAATTTCCGGTTCTGGCCCAAAGGGAAGGATAACAAGAGCTGATATTGAAAAAGCCATACAAATGGCACAGGCTCCTGCCCCTTCTGTTGCGGAAAAGCAGCCAAAGCCTCAAACGAATGTTGAAGTTGAGCCAAGCGGTGTGACGGTCAAACCGATGACAGGCATGCGCAAAACTATTGCCTCAAGAATGTTTGCTAGCCTGCAGCAAACGGCGCAGTTGACCATTCATATGAACGCAGATGTCACTCATTTGTTGGAGATGCAGGAAAAGATGAGACTGGATGAAGCGATCGGAAAACTGACGATCACGGACTTTATTGCCCGTGCCGTCGTTTTATCGTTGCTTCAACATAAACAAATAAACAGCCATTATCAAAATGGACAGATTCAAACATATGATGCGGTCCATTTAGGGATAGCCGTTGCGTTGGAAAACGGCCTTGTTGTTCCTGTCGTAAAACATGCCGAATCTCTTTCTTTAAGAGAAATTTCACAGCAAATCAAGACGTTAAGTAAAAAGGCGCGTGAAGGGGCTTTAAACAGTGAAGAGATGACAGGATCAACCTTTACCATTACTAGTCTTGGTGCTTATGGAGTCGAATTTTTTACGCCGGTGCTCAATCCTCCAGAGGTAGGGATTCTTGGGGTAGGGACGGCAACCGATGTCCCTGTTTTTATCGGGGAGGACATTCAACGCAGAAAACGATTGCCACTCAGCTTGACGTTTGACCATCAAATCATTGATGGAGCTCCAGCAAGCGATTTTCTCCGCACCGTGAAGACTTATTTAGAAGCGCCGTATCGGCTGCTTTGGTTATCATAGTCATTGCCGATCGCAAACGTTCACGGAGGCAGATTCCTTCTTTACATATGAATCTGCCTCGGTTTGGTTTGTTTAGTCTAGTTTTCCACCATTTTAGCAAATTGATTTAACGTGCAACTTGGCTCTACACCAAGTCGCTTAATTTCCAGCAATGCATCGCCAACCTGGACTTTCCCTAGTTTGGTTGTCACGGCCATATGAATATTTAATTCTTTTAATAGCTTTATTGTATTAGCATTGTATTGGCCGAACGGATAGGCGAAATATTTGCTTCCTCCCAGTATGCTTAGGCTTTGTTTAATGTCCGCTTTGACGGTTGTATAAGGCTTTGTGATCACATCACTTTTGTTGCCGTTTAAATGATGTAGCTGATGGGTATGGGATTCAAATGTAAATACGTCCTTCATGCTGTTCATTTCCGTTTGACTTAAAAATTGCAGCTTATCTGGGTTAAACGGCTGCGGTGTTTTCGTCATTCTGCTCGTGATGACAAAATTAGCTGCTTTAAATCCGTAAGATTTTAATACAGGATAAGCATACAAAAAACTCGTTTTTAAACCGTCATCAAAGGTAATGACAACCGCTTTGGCCGGGAGATTGGCCGTTCCTTTTACGTAATTTTCTAAGCGCTCCAGCGTAATCGCCTCGTACCCATGAGTTTTCAGCCAATTCATCTGTTGGTTAAACTGAAGATCCGAAATAGTCGTCGATACATTGCGATAATTTTTATTTTCTGCTGGCTTTAAAATATGATGATACATAAGGACAGGGACACCATTGTCCCACTTAGCTTTTGAATCATGTAAATATCCGATTCGTCCGCCGACATCAAGTTGGTACCAATGATTGATTTTTTTTATAATCGGATAACGCATATTGCCTTTGATCGTGACGAAAGGAATCAGTTTGCCCTTGCTATTATCATAAACGCGTTCATTTTTATTGATTAAAATCGTGCGGTTTGAGTTTTTTAGATTTTTTGCATTTTCTCCTGAAACCGTTTGGCTGCAAAAGGGATGAACAGCACCCTTATACACATAAGCATAGCTATTGCCAAATTTTATTTTCCACCAATTTTTCCCTGCATCTGCATAGATTTTTAATATATCTCCTTTTTCCATATAGCCTACTTCAAGTAATGAGCCTGTGCTGTTGTCAAGCAGTGGAACGCGTGACTGTATCGCTTTAATATACATTTTTTGTCCGTCGGCAGTTGCTTTATGAGTGAATAAAACCAAAAAAGCAGCTAAGCACGAAAAGATAAAGAGGAAGATGCGCGGCATGTCATGATCACCTCCTTTCCTATTTGATTGACTGATAGGGGGAGAACGGCAATATCGGCTTTCATTCTCCATTGCCAGCCTATGATGAATCGCCTTATTCCATTTTTTTGCTTAAAGGTGCGTATGTATACTTATATGGCCTCATCATTTTCAAACGGTTGAATGAGCTCGTTTCTATCGGTTTTCCATTTGAACTCATCATTTATATCGATATGAAATTTAGGGTGTTTTTCGTTGGTTCAAGGCAAGTTTCCATATTGTTAAAAAATAGGTTGATTTTTTGGAGTGAACAATTCATTCAACCTTTCCCGATCGATCAATAGAGGCCGACTTGAATTCTTTTGCCATTTGTTTTATTACGATATATGGTAATAATGATAGATTAAACCATATTATAAATATAATCTTACAAATGATTTGTTTCAATAGTATTTTTTATACATATTATGAATAAGATTTCATGTATTAACGAAGAATTTTGTTATGTCAGGGAAGTACATGTTTTCGTATGTTAAAAAGGGGTTTTGATGCGGAAAGAGTTTATCTGTTAGTGTGTGGATGACCCGATCAAACAAATAACCTTGTTTTTTTGGGAAATCAGTTTATTTTTTCTAATTGTGTAATATACTATTCATTCCAGATTTATTGTTTATCCATTTTTAGTCATATATAATTAATAAGGAATTGGATGATAAAGGAGAGTTTAGCATGAAAAAGGTTAGAAAGGCGATTATTCCTGCTGCCGGTTTGGGCACTCGTTTTCTACCAGCTACTAAGGCGATGCCCAAGGAAATGCTTCCGATTGTGGATAAGCCGACCATTCAGTATATTGTTGAAGAAGCGATTGCTTCTGGCATTGAAGATATTATCATTGTAACGGGAAAAGGAAAGCGCGCCATTGAAGACCATTTTGATAATGCGCCAGAGCTGGAGCAAAATTTAATGGAAAAGAAAAAGTACGATTTATTGGAAGAGGTGCGTCATTCCGCTAATTTAGTGGATATTCATTATATTCGCCAAAAGTCCCCAAAAGGATTGGGCCATGCGGTATGGTGTGCCCGCAAGTTTATTGGCGATGAACCGTTCGCGGTGTTACTGGGAGATGATATCGTCCAAGCGGAAAAACCTTGTTTAAGCCAATTGATTGAACAATTTGAGCATACTCAATGCTCGGTGATTGGTGTTCAACCTGTGCCGGACGATGAAACAAACCGTTACGGAATTATCGAACCACTAAAGAAAATGGGAGAGCTTTATCAAGTAAAGCAGTTTGTTGAAAAACCTCCGTTAGGCACAGCTCCGTCCAATTTAGCGATTATGGGTCGTTATGTGTTTACGCCGGATATATTCGAGTTTTTAGAGAAACAGGAGATTGGGGCTGGAGGAGAAATTCAACTGACCGATGCGATTCAAAAATTAAATGAAAAACAGCCTGTATATGCATACAGCTTTATGGGCAAGCGCTATGATGTAGGCGAGAAGCTTGGATTTGTAAAAACGACGGTGGAATTCGCGCTGCAGAAGGACGAACTGCGCGGGGAGCTGATTAGCTTTTTGAAGCAATTGCTCCATCAGGAAAAGGCGCTTTAACATACTCATAGAAACCTCTCCCTCCTTTCACGAAGTGAAGGGGGAGAGGTTTTTTATGCACATGGAATAAGAAATTTTGAGAGCCTGCTCTGTTAATGAAATCAAGAGCTCTGCTTCGAAGGCTCCTTGTCTTTATAACATATGAACATGAATAAAACGGAAAGATAAAATACGAGTGTATTGGCATACAAATAACGAAAGTCTTGAGCCGGCAGAGCGATAAAAATGCTTCCGATATTGAGAAACAACGCAAAAGGAACTAACCAAGCCTTCCAGTCGTTCCGCAAAGCTGTAATAAAAGTAAACAAAACGATCAGGAACATGTAGTTGGCTGGCCGCCAAATAAATGGTTTTAAATCTGTATCCGATGTTTTTAAATATTGAGTGATGAATTCAGTCAAAGGCTTAACGATGACTTGGCTTTTCAGCCCGTCCCTATTGTGAGGCCAAACATTTGTCACAAATGTATACGTATGGCCGTCTTGTGGTTCATTCATTTGCCAGACAAGAGAAGTTTGTTTTAAAAAAGCTTCCTTTGCTATTTTTGGATTTTGTGCGCAAATTTCGAGCCATGTCCGCATATAAGTGGAAAGATGATCGGGAAAAATCGCACTTCGATTATATTCCTTGGAAAATTTAATGCGATTGGTGATATATGGATGATAATATTGCTTCCACAACGGTAATGGCAAAATTTGATTTAAGTATTGCGCCTGTTCCTCTGTTAGTTTTCCACCTTGCTCAATCACTCTAGCTATTTGTTGGGTAGGAATGCTTAAAACCTCGTTTGGATCCGAAGGTGCGACCTTCAGATAATGAAAGACAGGCCCTGTAAAGATGAGGTAAAACGCGATAATAGAGCCCCCGGATAACATCAGCGGTTTCCACTGACGGCGGAAGACCATAAGCAAAACGATGAGCATGACAAGGAACACCGGAAAGCCGTTATGACGGAAAAATACAACACCGAAGGCGGCTAGAAAGAAAATCCACGTGTTTTTCTTGCTGTTTAGCCATTTTCCATTCGTAATGACTAAATGAAAGATAGTCGTACTAAAGAGTAATATGAATGCACTATATAGGATATCTTTCCAAATTGTTACAGAGTAAATGCCGTTAATAGGGTTAATTGCAAAAAGAATCGATACAATCCAAAGCCAAAAGCGTCGAATGCCAGCTTTTTCGAATTGGGCCATACAGTATCCAAAGATGAGTGAGATGATGATGATTTGCGATAGCGCAACAATAGCGGGAGAGTCCCAAATTTTCGTTAGTCCCATAATGAGTAATGTATACATCAGCGGATGCCAATTGCTAAAATGTCCGGTATGAGCTTGGTGCCACTGATCAACAGAATCAAAGGTCATAGCGGCAGGGAAAATTGCCAGTGCATATCCCCCCCACAGGATGATGGAAGGAACGGCGTATTTGAATAGGCTCCATTTGCTTGAAGCTAAGTGATCAGCTGGTTTTACCTCTATTTTTAGAGAGGAGAAAATAATCCACAATACAAGACTACTTAGGAAAAAAAAGGTGCCGGCATAAACATATGCTCTTGTTTTAAAAGAGTAGGCAAGCAAAAAATCTTGTTCTCCTTTCATGCTAAGAAGGGCTAAGAATGAAAATAAAAGCGTAAAGACGATAATCGCTATCCGTTGTCTTTTTAAAAGACGGCGCCATTCATCTTTCATTAAGAACAGCAAATGAATATGGATGAAAGTCAATAGTGTCGTGACAAAAGCAACGGTCGCCCGTGACGTATCTTGAATGGGGATAAAAAAGAAAATGAGAGCCACACTGCTAAAAAGGGCTAACGGGATACTAGCTATATAAATGATCATCCTCGTGCTCATTATATTATTTCCTCCTCAGAATAGGTAATCATATGATGTTGAACGTGCGCTAATCCATTCCTAACACTGACTCTATCCAATGTCTTTGTGATGGCGACATCGATCACTAGAGGGGGTCTTACTTCAATCAGTCATTCATGTATTTATTTTCCATTATCCTATTATACACCGATCGACAGAATTATAAAAATGTCATTTTTTATGAAATCTATAAATGTTGAATTTTTGCGGTAGAAGATAGGGGAAGGAGAGGAGAATAGAAGGATAATGGCAAAAAGCTGCTCCCTTGAAGCAGCTTTTTGCCGTTTATAACACAAGGAAAATGGAGCCGATTAAAATCAACAAGACCCCTGCCATTTTTTTGCGGGTGATATGTTCTTTTAACAGAACATACGATAAACCGAGCGTCCAAATATAAGTGATGGATGTTAAAGGGAACACGATAGTATAAGGGAGCTGCTTTAAAATGATAATATTAAGCACGGCTCCTATCCCATAAAGCATACCGCCAATGAATAACGGGAGCAAAAACGCTGCTTGGAATCCTAAGCGCTGGCTGGATGCTTTTTTAAAGTAATAGCCTCCTAACGCCCCGGACAAGGTCATGATTAAAAGCAAGAGAAACGAACTAATGATCGCCACCTCCTATCAGTATGGCGCCGCTCGTAATGAGAAGAGTCCCTATTACTTTCATGGTGGTGATTGGTTCATGAAGAAAGGCGACTCCCAACAGAAGACCGAACACATATCCCATACTGAGAAGAGGGTGCAGCACAGAAAGACTTCCGAAGCGAAAAGCGACGATCATTAAAACAGCTCCAATAAAATAAAGGGAGAACCCGAATAACAGATAAACGTTCCAATTTCCGTCCGATAGCTTCCAAAGCATCTGTCCGCTGGCGGTGCTGACAGAGGCAATCAGAATGAATAAAATGCCGATTTTGTTTTTTTGCAAGGACTGAACAAACCGATTCATGTCCTCATCTCCTTCTTTTTATAAGAAACGAAGGCAAATAAAAAGGCAATAAAGAATACTAACGAATTAGAATATAAATAACGGAAATCTTGCGCTGGCAAAGCGGCTAATACGGTTCCGGTATTTAAAAGAACTATGAGTGGCACAAGCCAGGCTTTCCAATTGTTTCGTAAAAAGGCGACAAATGTGAATAGCAAAATGAAAAAGGTATAGATGGCCGGCCGCCAAATCAACGGTTTGAATGTTGTGTCAGAGATCGATAAATATTTTTTCACTGCCAATGTCAGCGGAGAGAAAATGATTTCGTTTTTCAGACCAAACTTATTTCCGTAAAAGACATTGGTGACAAACGTCGATGTATACCCATCATTAGGCTGGTTCATTTGCCAAACAAGAGATGTTTGCTTGAGCGCGGCTTGTATCACAAGCTTTGGATTTTGCATACAAATATCCCACCATGTGCGTAAATAATCAGAAAGGTGGTCAGGAAAAATCGCGCTTCGATTGTATTGCTTGGCGAATTTAATGGGGTCTGTAAGGTATGGATTATAGTTTTTCTTCCAGAGCTCCAAAGGTAAAATTTGATTTAAATAATCTGCTTGTTCATCCGTCAGGTTCCCATTATAAGCAACAACCCGAGCGAGCTGTTGCGTCGGAATGCTTAATGCCTCGTTTGGATCCGCTGGCACAACTTTCAGATAGGTAAATACAGGACCGGTGACAATATAATGGGCTGCAACGATAAAGAAAATGGAAAAGACCCATTGCTTCCATGTTTCCCGGAAGCAAATAAGCAAGATCACGAGCATGACTAAACAGACGGCAAAGCCGTTGTGCCGGAAAAAAATCACTCCTAGAGCTGTCATGATAAAAAGAAAGAAATGGGTGTTGCGTTTAATCCATTTTCCGTTGGTAATGACAAGATTAAAAACGAGCGTAGTAAACAATAAAATAAAGGTGCTATATAAAACATCTTTCCATATGGTGATAGAATAAATCCCATTAATAGGACTTAAAGCAAAAATAATCGATATGATCCAAAGCAAAAATGGTTTAACCCCAGCTTTTTCAAATTGCCGCATACAATAGCCAAAAATCAACGAAATGATGATGATTTGCGAGAGGCCGATCACGGCAGGTGAGTCCCAGATTTTTGTTAGAATCATAATGAAAAATGTATACATTAAGGGATGCCAATCATTAAATTTTCCTGTATGAGCTTGCTCCCATTGATAAATGGAGTCAGCGGTCATTCCCCCAGGAAAAATCGCCAACAGATAAAGGGTCCAAACTACTAGAGAAGGGAGAGCATATTTAAGGATGTTCCATTTGCTGACAGAGCGAGGAACTTCATTCATTTTAATGTTTACAAGCGACAAAATGATCCATAGGACGAGCGAGCAAATCGTTGCATATGTACCAATATATACATATGCGCGCGTCAACCAAGAATTATCTGATAAATAAAATTGCTCTCCTTTTAAACTAAGAAAGGCTAAGAATGAAAAGACCAATGTAAACCCAATGGTGATGTGCTTTTTGCGTTTGTTAAAGGATGCAAGGGACGAAGCCATAAAAAAAAGCTGATAATAGCAAAAAGCGAGCAATGCGATCACCAAAAGGATAACAAGAAAGGAAACATCAAGAATTGGCGTGAAAAAAAAGATGACTGCTATACCGCTGAGCAAAGCGGCAGCTACGCTTATAGCGTAGCGATTAAGAGATGTAGTCATTTTCTTCCCTCCGCATTTGCTTATAAATTTGGTTCAACTCCAATTCATACTGCTTTCGGTGTGCAGCGGCAACGGTATCTAAAATCAATCCACATGCGAAAGATAGCAAGGCAAAAATCATTAATCCAACGGCTAAAATCGCCGACGGGATACGAGTAATGAAGCTTGTTTTGGCAAACTCTACGATAACCGGAATCCCTGCGGCTAGTCCAAGAATGAAAAATAACAGCGCCCATAGTGAAAAGAATAAGAATGGTTTGTAATCTTTAAATAAGGTGAAAATCATTTTTAACACTTTCCATCCATCAGAGAACGTATTAAGCTTGGATTCGCTGCCTTCTGGACGATCGCGATAATCGATCGGCACCTCTTTAATTAAAAACTTTTTATCAAGAGCATGGATGCTCATTTCCGTTTCAATTTCAAATCCCGGGCTCATGACGGGCATGGATTTGACAAACCACTTATCAAACGCGCGATAGCCAGTCATGATATCTTTAATATCGCTTTTATAAAGGAAGTTAATTAATCCTTTTACCAAATTATTGCCAAAGTTGTGGAAAGGTCGTTTGTTTTCCTGAAAGTAGGTGCCGTTTGACAAGCGGTCACCAATCACCATATTGGCTTCTTTGTTTTTAATCGGTTCAATTAGCCGATGAACAAATTCGGCCGGATATGTGTCATCGCCGTCAACCATGACATAAATATCGGCATCAATCTCCCGAAACATCGAACGAACGACATGTCCCTTTCCTTGGCGAGTTTCTTTTCGAACAATAGCGCCATGCTGGGACGCAACTTCTGAAGTGCGGTCCTTTGAGTTGTTGTCATATACGTAAATATCGGCTTCTGGTAATTCTCTTTGAAAATCTGAGATCACTTTTCCAATGGTCTGTTCCTCGTTATAGCAAGGAATGAGTACGGCGATCTTCATGTTTTCACTCCTTTTCTATTATGGTTTATATGCCATGAATAGCACTTTGTTATCAATATGTGCTTTTCGTCATAGGGACAAACGGGTTTGGTCTATCTAAGCTAGCGCTGTAAAAAACTACACGGTTAAGAATATCATTTTCCATTTATTTTTTCCACATGAAGCTTGATTTTGTGAATTTTTGTTAGTTTGGTTCTGTTTATTTTCCAAAATCATACATAAATAAGTAAAAAATCCCCTCTTTCATCCGAAAGAGGGGATCCGACTTATGCTTCTACCGGAATAAATTGAAAGGTCTGTACGTCAAACAATCCTTGGTCCGTCAATTTCAGTTCTGGGATGACTGGCAAAGCTAAAAAAGCGAGGGTAATGAATGGATTAAACGCTTGAGATGCCCCGATATCCATCAATGCCTCTTTGATTTTTTGCAAGTTTTCGCACACATCGCTGCAGCTTCTTGTCGTCATAAGACCGCCAACTTCAAGCGGCAGGTCGGCTATGATTGCTCCGTCTTTCACGACAACGAGTCCACCGTTAAGCTGCTTGATATGATCGATGGCCAGCAGTAAATCGCGATCGTTTGTGCCGACGGCGATAATATTATGCGAATCGTGGGCGATGGATGAAGCAATCGCGCCGTTTTGCAGTTGAAACCCTTTCACAATGCCAAGTCCGATTCCGCGCTGTTGATGCCGTTCAACAACAACAAGCTTCAATAAATCTTTTGTTATGGAAGGGACGAATCGTCCTTGGTGGACATCGACTGATTCGATCATACGCTTCGTTTGTAAGCGATTGGGAATAATTTCAATAACATGGGCCTTCGTCCCTTTTGAAAAAGGAATTTGCAGATCTCTTTCTGTGATGACGGGGGCGTGAACAGATTGGAGAATTCGGTCTCCTAAATTTTTCTTTTCTGCTGATGTGGAAAAGACGGCTTTGCCGTTTTCGGCCACGAGCACCCCTTTTTTATAAACGTGTGAAATTTGCAATAAACGCAAATCGTCAATCAGTAAAAAGTCGGCTTCATATCCGGGAGCGATGGCTCCTTTTGTATTTAAACGATAGCACTCAGCCACATTAAGTGTCGCCATTTGAATGGCCGTGATCGGATCGATTCCTGCCTGTATAGCAAGGCGGATGTTATGATCGATGCTTCCCTCGGCCATTAGTTCATCTAAATGCTTATCATCTGTGCAAAATAAAAATCGCCGTGCATTTTGGACGTTAACCGCCGGAATCAGCTGAAGCAAATCTTTAGCGACGGATCCTTCGCGAATCATGACATATAGGCCGCGGCGAATTCGTTCTAAAGCTTCTGCGGCCGTTGCACATTCATGGTCTGTTTTTATGGCTGCGCTGGCGTACACGTTTACCGCTTGATGATCCAAGCCGGCCAAATGCCCATCGATGCGTTTGTTCGCTTCTTCTGCCATGATGAGCTTATCGAGCATATGTGAGCGCTCGTGCAAAAGAGACGGGTAATCCATCACTTCTGCCAATCCGAGAACTCGAGAGTCGGAGAGAAATGGAGCCAGCTCCTGCGCGGTCAATACAGCTCCCGCATGTTCAAACGATGTCGCTGGAACACAGGAAGGGAGCATGATATAAACGTCCAGCGGCACATGCTTGGAATCGTCCAGCATAAATTGTATTCCTTCCACTCCAGATACGTTGGCGATTTCATGAGGATCGGCGATCACAGCTGTCACACCGTGAGGGATCACGGCTTGAGCAAATTCGCTTGGGGTGACCATGGAAGATTCAATGTGCACATGCGCATCAATGAATCCCGGACAAACATACTTTCCTCCGGCATCAATGATCGAATGGCCCTCATATTGTCCAATGCCTGCAATCATTCCGTCAACAATGGCGATATCTCCTTCTTCGATCTCATGAGTGAATACATTGATAATTTTCCCGTTTTTGACCACGAGATCAGCCGGCTCTTTCCGGGCGGCAACGGCGAGCCGCTTCCATAATAACGATTTCATTAGTCTTGCTCCTCTCATCATTTTTACCAAAATCACCTGATTCGTGTTCGCTATTGATTGAAATGTGAGCGAATCTTCCAATAGTAGCTGAAAAGGGAGTTTGACAACGCTTCAAAGCGCCATTTCCACAATGTGGCATAGTTGCTTAAATCAAGGCTGAATGAATGGCGCATTTGGAAGCGTCTGATGCCTTGCTTTTTTGTCCAACATCCCTGTAACGAAATCGGCCGTGGAAGCACAGTCCTAACTTCATATCTGAAAAATGGTAATCTGTAAAGTGAATCTATCAAAAATAGGAGGACAGGTACAGCATCATGGCCGCTTTCCCATCATGACGGATAAGTCCATGTAAATTGTTTTCATTGTATGATTGAGAGGGTCCGCTCGTCAAATGATTCGTTAAGATAAAAGACCAAGCATTTAAATCCAGTAGCGCATGTTGCTTTAATCAGTGAAAGTTTGGTATCATCATAGTATTGTGAAAGGTCGAGAATGTTGGAGGTGAACGAAAATGTCAAGAATTTCGATCGAGCAAGTTAAGCACGTAGCTCATTTGGCACGTTTAGCGATTACTGAAGAGGAAGCCGAAATGTTTACGAAGCAGCTAGATGCGATCATTACATTTGCAGAGCAGCTCAATGAACTGGATACGGAAAATGTTCCGCCAACGTCGCATGTGCTGAATATGAAAAATGTGATGCGTGAAGATGTGCCGGCACAAGGCCTTCCGCTTGAAGACGTGTTGAAAAATGCACCAGATCAGCAAGATGGACAATTCCGGGTGCCAGCGATTTTAGAATAAGGGAGGGAAGAGCATGTCGCTGTTTGATTACAAAATGTCTGAATTACATAGCCTGTTGCATAAAAAGGAAATTTCCGTTTCCGATTTAGTGAGCGAATCCTTTAAGCGGATTCATGAAGTCGAAGAGAAGGTACAAGCCTTTTTAACACTTGATGAGGAGCGTGCACGTGCGAAAGCAAAAGAATTAGATGAAAAGCTAGCAACCGAAGAAGAATTCGGCTTGCTTTTTGGCATGCCGATCGGTGTGAAGGATAACATCGTGACAAAAGGCCTTCGTACGACGTGCGCCAGCAAAATTCTTTACAATTTTGATCCAATTTATGATGCGACGGTTGTACAGCGCTTGCAGGAAGCCGATGCCGTGACAGTCGGAAAATTGAATATGGATGAGTTTGCGATGGGATCTTCCACGGAAAACTCCGGTTTTCAATTAACACGCAATCCATGGAATATCGAATGCGTACCTGGCGGCTCAAGCGGCGGTTCGGCTGCGGCTGTTGCGGCAGGAGAGGTGCCATTTGCGCTAGGATCTGATACAGGCGGTTCGATTCGCCAGCCGGCTGCGTTTTGTGGTGTCGTCGGCTTAAAACCTACATATGGACGGGTATCGCGCTTTGGTCTTGTTGCTTTTGCTTCTTCGTTGGACCAAATTGGACCAATTACACGTACCGTTGAAGACAACGCTTATTTGTTGCAGGTGATTTCCGGGCTTGATCCAATGGATTCAACATCAGCCAATGTCGATGTACCAGACTATATATCGGCATTAACAGGCGATATTCGCGGTCTAAAAATTGCCGTGCCAAAAGAATACTTAGGCGAAGGTGTCTCTGAGGAGGTGCGCCAGTCTGTATTACATGCATTAAAAGTATTGGAAGGACTTGGCGCAACATGGGAGGAAGTATCGTTGCCGCATTCTAAATATGCATTGGCCACTTATTATTTACTTGCCTCTTCTGAAGCATCTGCGAACCTTGCCCGTTTTGACGGCGTCCGCTACGGCTATCGTACGGATAATGCGAAAAACTTAATTGATATGTACAAGCAGACGCGCAGCGAAGGCTTCGGCAATGAAGTGAAGCGCCGCATTATGCTTGGAACGTTTGCATTAAGCTCTGGCTATTATGATGCGTACTATAAAAAAGCGCAAAAAGTGCGGACATTAATTAAGCAGGATTTTGAAAACGTATTTGAAAAATATGATGTCATCATTGGTCCGACAACGCCGACACCAGCGTTTAAAATCGGCGAAAAAACGAGCGATCCGCTAACCATGTATGCGAATGACATTTTAACGATTCCAGTTAACCTTGCCGGCGTTCCGGGCATTTCCATTCCATGCGGATTGGTGAACGGGCTTCCGGTCGGCTTGCAAATCATCGGCAAGCACTTTGATGAAAGCACGATTTATCGCGTTGCGCATGCATTTGAACAAGCGACGGACTATCATAAACAAAAACCGGTATTGTAAGGGGGGAAATGAAGATGAATTTTGAAATTGTCATCGGGCTTGAGGTCCATGTCGAACTGAAAACAAAATCGAAAATTTTTTCCAGCAGTCCAAACGCATTCGGAGCACCCCCAAATACACAAACGAGCGTGATTGATTTAGGCTATCCAGGGGTTCTCCCTGTGTTGAATAAACAAGCGGTTGAATTTGCGATGAAGGCGGCGATGGCATTAAATTGCGAAATTGCCACGGAAACGAAATTTGACCGAAAAAACTATTTTTATCCAGACAACCCGAAAGCGTATCAAATTTCGCAATACGATCAGCCAATTGGCCAGAACGGCTGGATTGAAATTGAAGTCAACGGCAAAAAGAAAAAAATCGGGATTACGCGCATTCACTTAGAAGAGGATGCCGGAAAGCTGACGCATACAGGCGATGGCTATTCATTGGTGGATTTCAACCGCCAGGGCACGCCGTTGATTGAGATTGTTTCTGAACCGGACATTCGCTCTCCAGAAGAAGCGTATGCCTATTTGGAAAAGTTAAAATCGATTATTCAATATACAGGCGTATCTGATTGTAAGATGGAAGAAGGCTCGCTTCGCTGCGACGCGAACATTTCGCTCCGTCCGATCGGATCGGACAAATTCGGTACCAAAACCGAGTTAAAAAACTTAAACTCGTTTAACTTTGTGCGTCAAGGATTGGAATATGAAGCGAAACGCCAAGAAAAAATTCTGCTTTCTGGCGGCGTCATTCACCAAGAGACGCGCCGTTTCGATGAAGCGACAAAAACCACTATTTTGATGCGCACAAAAGAGGGATCTGAAGACTACCGTTACTTCCCAGAGCCAGATCTTGTCATGCTTTATATTGACGATGAATGGAAGGAGCGCGTTCGCGCCTCGATTCCTGAGTTGCCGGATGCTCGTCAGGCTCGTTATATTAAAGAGCTTGGTCTGCCGGAGTATGATGCGAAAGTGTTAACCATCACAAAAGAAATGGCCGATTTCTTCGAAGCGACAGTTGCGAATGGCGCTGATCCGAAATTAGCGTCAAACTGGCTCATGGTAGAAGTATCAGGCTATTTGAACGCCGAACAAAAAGAGCTTCACGACATTGCGCTTACTCCAGAAAGCTTGGCAGGCATGATTAAGCTGATTCAAAACGGCACGATTTCATCGAAAATCGCTAAAAAAATCTTTAAAGAGCTTGTTGAAAAAGGCGGCGACCCAGAAAAAATCGTCAAAGAACAAGGGCTTGTCCAAATTTCTGATGAGGGAACGCTGCGCAAAATTGTGCTGGAAGTGCTTGATGCCAACCCGCAGTCCATTGAGGATTATAAAAATGGAAAAGACCGTGCCATTGGCTTCTTAGTTGGCCAAATTATGAAGGCAACAAAAGGACAAGCGAATCCGCAGCTTGTGAATAAGTTGCTGTTAGAAGAAATCAATCAACGATAACCAATATATGGCTGTCCCAAACTAGGTGAAACCTTTTGGGACAGCCTTTTTATTTGATCATTCAGTGCAAGCGCTGATTGTATGAGCTGAAAAGGTACATTTATCTCGAAAATTCCCTGTTCATCAAACGGGAAAAAGAGATTTTCATCCTCCTGATGGTGCCAAAATGTTTTTGCGCAGGTGTCTATATCAATGAAAGGGTATTGTACCTTCTTTTCATGGATGTTGTCCTTTCGTCTGGTGGCAGCGCTTCTGAATATAAAGGTCATGCCGTCTGGGGTATGATTCCATTTTTTTGTAATGAGAGTATTAAAAGGAAAGGATATGGAAGTATATAAGAGCATATGGGAGGATATTGATGTATTTCTGAGGATTCTGGATATATCCGACTAGTATCGTGGGAAATTCGCACATATCGCTTTATATACACTTATTTCCCATTTGTAAACCATATCTATGTATCGGTATAATAATCATTGTAATTATGTAACTATTCAGCATATTATCGCTGGATCTTGTTTTCAGAACCATGGAAAGAGGGGATTTGCTCTGGCGGAAGGCATCAAAAATAAAGAGTGAAGATGATCATAACAGGGCTATGAAAGCAGCATGCCCAAGAATACAGAAGATGAAAGGGAATCATGAGTTGAAATTTAGAAATCCATGTATGATGGAGTGATCTTCGTTCATCCCTTGCTTCATCTTAAGCTGTATTTTCCTTTATCTATGGAGGCGGGTTTTCACTGTGAGACAGCGCTGAGACAAGAGTCTTTTTTCATTTTGTAAACATTCTATCGTTTTTCCTAGTGGATGAACGATCATCGTTTAGAAGGCAGAGCCTTGTTGGCTCAACGATCTGTATGGAGCAGGATGCTTCGTAATCTATGAAATCTTGTCTGACGCTCGTGGCGCGTATGAAGCGATCTTGCCTGGCAAGATGAATCAGTAGGTCTGCTTTATACAAATGAGGTCATGAGATTTTTGTTTTTGCTTAGAGCAAAAAAGATGATTCGTCCATTTTGGACAGAAGGGTGCTTTGTTTTGATGAAGGTAATCGTTCAAATGTTTGAATAACCAATCGCTTTATGTATGATCGGATTTCCCTTCGTCTTGTTTCCTCATCAGTTGAATATCCAGTAGATGTTTAATCTCCTCTTTCATCAAATTCCGTAGCGAATTCTACCAGTCACACATTTCATATCCGCATATGAAGCAGATGCAACATACGACTTCCATTGCTTCGTTTGTTGGCATGAACGCCATCTTTTAGTGTTTGAAGACAGCTTCCGTCATCTGTCTTCAGCGTGAAAAGAAATGAGAGCGGCGCTCCATCCTTTGATACAAGTCCGGTAAACAGAAAAGAGTAGGCGCTTGTTCGTTGTTTCTTCACTGTCTAAAGGAACGGCCATTGGAAATATGGTACATCGCATCTATATGTCTCCGCTATCTAAAACAATCAGCTAATCGTCATGTGACCTTGAAAGTTCATTTAAAGTAATTTGCAGCGCTTGAATGGCGTGGGATTTGTTTTTGGCTATGGAAGAGTTTTTCTTATAAAGTTTCTAGTGATGAGGCATAACATGCTGAATAGTTACGTGATTGTTTCTAAATGATGATTGTACATCCTCTATCACAGCTTTGAGCTAGCTCGATCATGTAAAGGGGAGGAATTTCATTGCGTAAATGTGCAGCTTTGATCGGAACGATTTTATTAGTCTTATCACTGGTGGCCTGCGGAACGGGAGGAAAAGCAGAGAAAGGAAAGATTGTGATTGCCGGTAAAAAATTTACCGAACAAATGATTTTAACGCATTTGCTGGCCGAATACGTAAAAGCGAATACAGATTTGGATGTAGAGGTAAAGGATAGCCTGGGCGGCGCGTTTATGCTGCAACAGGCGATCGAAGGTGGCGACATCGATGCTTATGTAGAATATACGGGTACCGGTTACTTAAATATTTTAAAAAATCAATATGACGCATCGCAAACGCCAGATGATATCTATCAAGCAACGAAAAAAGAATATAAGGAAAAATTTAATATTACTTGGCTTAAGCCGCTTGGATTTAATAATACGTATGCTTTGGCTATGAGAAAAGAGCTGGCGGATGAGCTTGGGGTGAAAACAAGCTCGGATTTAGCAAAAAAATCGAATCAGCTCGTATTCGGTTCAGATGCCGAGTTTTTTGAGCGGAGCGATGGATACGACGGGTTAGTCAAGGAATATGGATTTCAGTTTAAGAAAAAAACGAATATCGACCCTGATTTGCAATATGAAGCCGCTAAAAACGGCGATATTGATGTCATTACTGCTTATACAACCGATGCGCGTATCAAAAAATACAACCTCGTTGTGCTTGAAGATGACAAACATTATTTTCCTCCATACTATGCTGTACCGATTGTTCGCCAAGAGGTTTTGGATGCCAATCCGGGATTAGAAGAAGCGCTAAACAAGCTTGAAAATATCTTATCTGATGAAAAAATGATGGAGTTGAACGGACAGGTCAATATCGAAGGGAAGCAGCCAAAACAAGTAGCGATCGACTTCCTCAAATCGGAAGGACTCATTGACTAAACAGCCAGTTTGAAGGAGGGACAGCATGATTCGATTTGAAAATGTAAAAAAGCAGTATGATGATGGTTTTATTGCTTTAAAAAATATCAATCTCGAAATAAAAAAAGGAGAATTGGTGACGTTAATCGGCCCAAGCGGCTGCGGAAAGACGACGACGATGCGAATGGTTAACCGCTTGACAGAACCGACCTCTGGAAAAATTTATATTGACGGTCAAGATATATCGACGATTGATCCGGTAGAACTGCGCCGCAACATTGGATATGTGATCCAACAGATTGGTTTGTTTCCCCATATGACCATTGCGCAAAACATTACCCTTGTGCCCAAATTGAAAAAGTGGAAAGCCGATATGTATGAAAAGCGCGTCGATGAGCTGCTTGACTTAGTTGGCTTGGATCCATCCACTTTTAAGCATCGCTATCCATCGGAATTAAGCGGCGGGCAGCAGCAGCGTGTAGGGGTTATTCGCGCATTGGCAGCGGAGCCGGATATTATTCTAATGGATGAGCCGTTTAGCGCGCTGGACCCGATCAGCCGCGAGCAGCTTCAGGATGATATTGTAAAGCTTCAAGAAGAAGTGCAAAAAACGATTGTATTTGTGACTCACGATATGGATGAGGCTCTAAAAATCGCCAATCGCATTGCTATTATGAAAGAAGGGGAAATCGTCCAGTTTGATACCCCGGATAAGATTTTACGGCGTCCGGCCAATGAGTTTGTCCGCGGTTTTATTGGGGAAAACCGGCTTCAGCAGGGGAACTCATTAGTGCCGACGGCGAAAGATTTAATGTCCTCATTTGTTGTCACTGCTTCTCCCAACCGCGGATTAGCCGAGGCTTTTCGCTTGATGAAGGAAAAGAAAGTAGACAGTTTAATGATTACAGACAAAAAGCAAGTCTTTCTTGGCATCGTGACATTAAAAGAGTTGGAAAAACAATATGACAAAGAAGAATGGGTGCTGGCCGATATTACGGCCGAGAATTGTGCGACGCTAACGAAAGATGATGATGTGACAAATGTGGCTGAAATTTTCCAAAATAAGGATATAAACGTGATCCCGATATTAGAAGGAGATCGGCTCGCAGGGGTGATTACAAGATCGAGCTTGATGCGCGGCTTAGCCGAATGGGAGTTTCATAAGCAACAGTGAGGGAGTGATAACAGATGAATCTCATCCAAACGTTTATTGACAGGAAGCAAGATATTTGGCTTGCCTTTCAAGAGCATATTATGTTATCCGCCATTTCAATGGCGGTTGCCATCCTTGTCTCTGTTCCGCTTGGCATTCTCTTGACAAGGAATAAAAGGATTGCTGAACCGGTCATCGGAGTGGCCGCGATTATTCAAACTATTCCAAGCCTTGCTTTATTGGGATTTATGCTTCCGATCTTCGGAATTGGCAAGCTTCCGGCTATTATCGCGTTGACCCTGTATGCCTTGCTTCCGATTTTACGAAATACCTATACAGGCATTTTGGGTGTTGATCCGGCGCTTGTGGATGCGGGGAAAGGAATGGGAATGACTTCATGGCAAATTTTGTGGATGGTCGAACTTCCCCTCTCTTTGCCAGTGATTATGGCAGGAGTAAGAACCGCGACCGTGTTAACGATCGGTGTTGCGGCGCTGGCGACATTCATCGGTGCCGGAGGACTTGGCGATCTGATCGACCGCGGCTTGCGGGTGGCGGACAAAAATCTTATTCTAGCGGGAGCGATCCCTGCCGCCATTTTGGCCATTTTATTTGACCTCATATTAAAGAAAATAGAAAACAAAGTAACGCCAAAAGGATTAAAGCCGTAATTCGTGTTTTTGGAAATTGTTTTAAAATGTGTTCTGATGTTGAAGAAGTAATAGCGTTGTATAAAGGTAGCTAGAGTATATTCGATCATCGTAAAGTTATAAATTTGAAGGTGTTGCAAAACTAGAGTAAAAACTCAAAATTGTGCATAAGAATGCATAATTGTACATGCAGTAAATAGCGATGAAACCCATACCAACGCGGCTGTTCTAATCCGTCATTCTTTAACTGATTAAATGTCTGCTCAATCGAGTTGCGAAAACCAAACAACCACTTTCCGAATTCTGTTTTCAAAAACGAACGAATCATCCGACCATAGGCATCTTTTCGTTCATCGCTATTTCGAGGATTAATAGGTGAAACGAAAAAAATTCCTGTCTGTTCGGCTATTTGACGGACTTTTTCGCTGTCATAGGCGGCATCTCCAAGGGCAAATTCAATCTTCCATTCCTTTAAAGATGGAAATAATTCGAGCGCAACGGCTGCATCATTTCGATTCGCAGTCGTGAAGACATGGGATAGGACGATTCCTTCTGTGGTTGTACAAAGGTGCAACTTATA
>NZ_NASY01000012.1:0-2258 GCF_002075365.1 Anoxybacillus sp. UARK-01
CTAATATTTCATTCGTGAAGATATCAAAATATTGTATATAAATGTCATCCTTTAAACCTTCTCCTTTTACTACTAAACCATAGGCATATTTTTCAATTTCTCTAAGTGGGATTGCAAACACAATGCCTGGTTCAATATTAGGAATCTTTTTTCTCTTTTTTAACTTAAATTTTACATCGGAGATTTCCATTTCCTCCAATTGTTCAACGATATTTGAATCAAGTTGCATAGCCTCCATAATCAATGCTTCTAATTCAGCCACCGTTGGTTTTCTTTTGAAATTTTCTTCATAAATTTTTTTGATTTCTAATAGTGTGTCACCTAACAAATCGATTGCATCATCACTTAAAATAATTGTTTGCTTGTTTTTTATGCTTTCCCAGAATGACATACAATCACCATCCATATCTTCTTACTACTTCTTTATAAACCCTTCTAGATTCACTCATATATTTTCTATACGTTTTATTTCTTTTACTAATAGGTCTTATCTTGTTTCTAAGCTTACTTTTTCCACCGTGTTTCAAATATAGACGGTGTTCTAATCCACGCGCTTGTCCCCAGGACAGATTGCTAGCAACTTCTTCAAAATCTAAATCAGGATGGTTTTTACTATGGACATATCTTCTCTTCTTAATATTTTTAGTTCTTCCGACATATTTTACTACATTTCCTTTCTTTAAGACATAAACAGATTGTTTTGCCGCTTTGAATCTTCCTCCACCAACAAAACCAAACGCCGCCGCGACTGCGACACCTTTCCATCCTTTTCCTGATTTATACGCCTTATACCCATCGTACGCCGCAAATCCAGCGTTAACTACAAACCAGAAGAAATGCCCATCCGGATCGACCAGCATCACCGGATTGTTGTTCGCATACGTATAGCCGTTTTGTGTGAGGATATCGTCCGCATCACCCGGATCAGGGTCCATGGACAAGAACACGCCATGCGTTGGATGATAGTACCGGGCAATTAGGTAATAGAGACCCGTTTCTTGGTCATATTGGTATCCCGCATAACGATATGGGTTTTCGGTTGCCATCTCACCCAATTGGGAAAGAAGCTGGCCCCATGTGTCGTACTCGTAACGAGCGACCACGTTTCCTTGCGCATCCGTTAACGCGATGACATCGCCATGCGCGTTGTAGTGGTAGAAATACGTCGCCCCGCCTTTTTTCATCGCCAACAGCTGGCCGTTTTCTCCGTATACATACGATTGTACCACATTTCCGCTCGCGTCGGTTTCATATAAGACGTTGAGGCTGTCGCCTTGGTAATGGTAGTTCGTCACCACGCCATTGACGGTCTTTTGAATGCGGCGGCCATCTTCATCATATTGGTACGTCACAAACGGCGCGCTTTCGCCTTTTCTTGTAACGGAAACCAATTGATCGGCTTCGTTCCATTCATATCGATACTGGCCGTCTTCTAATCGGTTGCCGTTCGCGTCATACGTGATCGTTTCATCGCCGAAACGAACCAATTGATTCGCCGCATTATAATCGGCCGTCGTCGTCATCGATGATCCGTCTTTCGTTTTCACGATTTTCGTCCGGTTCCCGAATCCATCGTACGTATACTCGATCGTCGTTCCATCCGGCCATTGTTCGATCTTCAACTGATCGAGCTCATCATAGCTGTACACCGTGACGTCCCCGTTCGACGTTTCGATGCGGATTCGGTTGCCGTTTTCGTCGTAACGGTACGTTTCCGCCAATAACTCAGTTCCGTTCGCCGTTCCCACCACCAGACTGTTCACCAAGCCGCGGTCGTCATACGTAAAGGTGGCACCCGCTTCATTTCCGGTGGTAAACGTGCGAACATGGCCTCTTTCGTCATAATCCAAACGGTACGTATACGTTCCATCTTGAACAACCGTATTTTGATCCAAGGCGTCGTATTGGTACGTAACCGTTTGGCTAAACGATCCGTGCGAGAATAGGAACTGTTGCAATTTATCCGAGGTGGTCGGATACGTCCATTTTTGGACTCCGCCGCGGTCGGATTGCTCTGTCACACGGTTCTTCTCATCAAACTTTCTAGTCTTCGTCATGCTGTCTTGTAAATATTGGACAAAACATGTTTTCTGACAAAAAAAGGCCCTTACGTAACCTTAGTGAAGGAAGAAGAGAATGGAGAAAATGAGCGTGTAAATCATTATTTTTAACTCCGAATTCTCCATTACCTCGTGTTTTTCCACTAAAAGAACGTAAGAGCCAGTCTTACTTTGCATGAAACCGTTACTATCTAATTA
>NZ_NASY01000013.1:0-64650 GCF_002075365.1 Anoxybacillus sp. UARK-01
CTTCTTGAAACACCGAGCACTTGACACATCTTCACCACGCGAAATTCGTTTCGGTGTTGAAAAATGAATGCGTAAATTACTTCTGGTTTCTGGTGAAGATGCCTAACGCCTTTTTTAGGATCGCTAATTCCTCCTCCAACTCTTGATTACGACGGCGTAACTCAATGATTTCTTGATTTTGTGGCTTGATGTTGCCTGAACCCACAAAACTCTTTCCGTTGCTTTCTTTGTATTCTTTCACCCAACGGTGAAGAGTGTTGTAAGCCAAACCTAACTCTTTTGCCACTTGGGCGATGGACTTGTCCCCCTCCAAGCATAACTCAACCGCTTGAATCTTGTACTCTTTGTCAAATGTTCTCTTTTTCATGATTGGACACCTCGAACCTATTGGAATTAAGTTTATTATAATCTCCCTGTTCTCCATGTCCACTTTTTAGACTAACATCACTTTGGACGAACAGATGAAAAAACACAAGGAAATTGAGGGACGTATATTGCGCAATCAAGAACGGTTATGGAATGAAGCAGTGCAGTTTATTCGGTTGTGCTATCAGGAATTGGGAAAAAGTGAAGAAACAATCAGCCAGCGTTTGCAGCAAATCCGCGATGAAATGGAGCAAACGGGCACTTATAGCCATACGTATGAAGAGCTGGAGCATGGTGCCAAAATGGCGTGGCGCAACAGCAACCGCTGCATCGGTCGCTTGTTTTGGCAGACGTTGCAGGTCATCGATGTTAGGCATGCTGAAACAGAAGAGGATGTGGCTGCCCATTTATTGCACCATATTGAGTTTGCGACAAACAATGGAAAGATCCGGCCGACGATTACCGTCTTTAAACCGGATGGGACCGTTCGTATTTGGAACCATCAATTAATCCGTTATGCCGGCTATGAGACAAGGGACGGAATCATTGGCGATTCTGCCTCGCTTACGTTGACAAAGGCGTGCCAACAGCTCGGCTGGGAAGGGGAACGCACCCATTTTGATATCTTGCCGCTTGTTATTCAAGTTTCAGGAAAACAGCCGAAATGGTTCGAAATTCCAAAAGAGCTTGTGTTAGAAGTGCCGCTGGAACATCCGAGCTTTTCATGGTTTCGGGATCTGCAGTTAAAATGGTATGCGGTGCCGATTATTTCTGATATGTGTCTGGAAATTGGCGGCATTCGCTACATGGCTGCGCCATTTAACGGATGGTATATGGAAACGGAAATCGGGGCGCGCAATTTGGCTGACGATTACCGTTACAATATGCTTCCAAAGATCGCTTCTTGCATGGGGCTTGATATGAGTACAAATGCAACACTTTGGAAGGATAAAGCATTAATTGAATTAAACATGGCTGTGCTTTATTCTTATAAAAAAGCGGGTGTCAGTATGGTCGACCACCATACAGCCGCCCAGCAATTTAAATTGTTTGAGCAGAAAGAACGAGAAGCGTGCCGCCATGTCACAGGGGATTGGACGTGGCTGATTCCTCCTGTTTCACCAGCGACAACGCACATTTTTCATAAAAACTATGACAATACGGTCGTTGTGCCGAATTTCTTTTATCAAAGCCGCCCATATGAATCATAAACGATGAATAAAGGAATATCATCCGCTGCCTGTCGCTGCGCTGTTTATGGAGACAGGCGGTTATTTTCTTTTGATTGATAAAAACGAATAAATCGCTGAAAAATCTTCCTGAGCCCATCCATTCTGGCTGGCGAGGCCATAGATTTCTTTGGCGACATTCGTAAGCGGCAAAGAAATGTGATGCTCATAAGCGGCTTGGGCGATCAGCTGTAAATCCTTTTGCATATATGCAAGCGGGAATTCTGTTGCGAACTGGCGCTGAAGAATTTTTTCGCGTTTCCCGCTTAAAAAGGGGGCAGCGGTCGGACCGTTCAGAAGCGTGTTGACAACCGTTTCTGTCTCTAAACCAAGCGCTTCGCCAAGTGTGACCGCCTCCGCGAAAGCTGCCATTGAATGAGCGAGCATTAGATTCACGACAAGCTTCATGGCTGTTCCTTTGCCATTTTCTCTTTGATAATGGATCGCTTTCCCCATGACATTCAACATCGGTTCCACTTTCTTAAGATCTTTCGGATCCCCGCCTACAAAAAAGACTAACTCTCCTTTTTCGGCCGGAATCACCGAGCCGGAGACAGGAGCATCTAAAAAGTGAATGCCTCGCTTTCTGGCCTCTTCTGCCATTTGGAGCGTAAAGGACGGATCCACCGTGCTGCAGTCCACCCACAGCTTTTCTGGCGATAAATGATGCAAAAAGCCGTTTTCCCCAAAAGCAGCGGCTTCAACCGCTTTTGGATGGGCAAGCATCGTAAAGAGTACATCGGCTTGTTCAGCGGCTTCTTTCGGCGAATTGGCCCACTTTGCTCCTGCTTCTAACAGCGGAGCGGCTTTTTCTTTTGTGCGGTTATGGACGATAAGCTCATACCCGCTTTCAAGTAAATTTCTTGCCATACGGCTTCCCATAAGTCCTAGACCAATGAATCCGATCATCGTTAATCCCCTTTCCTTTTTTGAACGCTTCCCACCTACACTTTGCCGAGAAGGGGGGTAGGTATTCCCGCCCATGGAAAAGGAGGGAGGCGTTTTCCCCTGTTTCATGGGATAATATTGGCTCCTTTTTTTCGTGATTTTACCACTTTTGTTTCGTCTGATTCAAGGGAAACGCCAGCGCTGAAGTGGAATGCGAAGTCAGAGTTGATAACAGGAGCAATCAATCGCTGTGATTTTGCAAAGAGGGAGAAATAGATAGCTAGGGGAGGGCTGCCTCCATTTTTGCGCACTGAAAAGCAGGCTCTTGCCGATTTCTGTCACATGGAGCAAGCAGATCCGCTACGAGGAAAATATTCAGCATGCGATAGTCCTAGAGAAATGCCCAATGCTTCATGAGACGAAATGGAATAAGTGAAGAATCAAATAGTCGTTGTTCGTTATATTTATAAAATAATAAGAGCGAATATATAATTTATATGTCTTAATATGTCGGTTTTTAAAAGTATACTATAATAAAAATTATCTTCCGTTTTGTAGAAAAGGAATGATATAATATTTATGAATTGACTGAAAATTCGGAGGGAACAAAGGTGTCACTATCAAGCTATATTATTCGCACTCTGATGGTTGTTATTCCTGGAGTGGTGCTAATTGCTCTAGCGGTATGCTTAGGAAACGGGATCAGCGGTTCCGCTTTTGGATGGACCATAGCAGGGACGGCATTATTTGGAATTGTTCTAGGTATTTTGTCAGCTACTTTGAATTATCGTCGTTTTGTTGCACCGATTGCGATCATTAATGACTATTTAGAAAAAATGACGGAAGGCGATTTATCTGTGCGAGTTCCTGTGGAGAGTGTCAAAGAACTGAGGCCGATCGCTCTTTGCATGAACGAAATGGCCAAAACATGGGGTGAGGTCATGGCGCATATGAAGCGCCATTCAGATGAGATGACGTTATTTGCCGAGCAGCTTTCCCATAATACGGAGCAAACAACAAAAGCGACGGAACAAATTGCAACAACCATGGAAAACATCGTATCTCACTCAGACCAACAAGCCAAGATGACAAAAGAAACGTCTTATTCCATGAATGAAATTTCCAGTTCCTTACTGCAAGTCGCTGCGAATACAGAACAGGTGACTACGAATGCAGGCGAAATGTTGATGAAAGCGGCAGCAGGAAAACAATCGATTGAAAAAATGGAAGAGCAAATGCGTTTTATTCATGAGCATGTCCAATTGCTCGGTCAAATCATTAAAGGATTAGGAGAACGTTCTACTGAAATCGGCCAAATCACGCAAGTCATCACAGGGATTTCTTCACAAACCAACTTGCTCGCATTAAATGCGGCAATCGAGGCAGCGCGGGCGGGAGAGCAAGGGAAGGGATTTGCCGTTGTCGCTGATGAAGTGAGAAAGCTGGCGGAGCAATCGGCACAATCCGCCCAGCAAATTACAAAATTAATTGATGACATTCAACAAGAAACCGATAAAGCCATTGGGTCAATGGATGTTGTTGCCGATGAAGTTTCTCAAGGGCTTCATGTCGTTCAAACAGCCGGACTTTCTTTTGAACAAATCCGGCAATCTATTAACGGGGTCAATGAACAAATTGAAGGAGTTTCAGTCGTGATTCGCCAAATGACGCAAAGCGCCCAGAACGTTGCTTCAGCCATTGAACATATGGCAGAAATCGTGGAGCAATCGTCAGCGGGCTCTAGCCATATTTCAGCAGCGACCCAAGAACAGATGGCTTCTATGGAAGAAATCGCTTCTTCTGCTTCTGCGCTGAATGAAATGGCTGGAGAAATGCAGAATCTATTAGGGAAATTTCGGGTATAGGAAAACATAAGAAAAATGTTTACATAAATGAATAAATATGCTAAACTTTCCCTAAAAGTAAATAATGGATCTACTAGGGGAGTCCAATAGCTTGGACTGAGAGAAGAACGCGCGAAAGTTCTTTGACCCTTTGAACCTGATCTGGGTTATGCCAGCGTAGGGAAGTAGATAGTGGGAGTATGGATTGTTGCATATACTTTGCGCTATTTGTTGATTCCATCGGGTTCTCTTTTTGGAGAACCCGATTTTTGCTTTTTCCCCACCGTCTTTTTTTCGTACGTTTTGGTGTAGCCCTTAGATCGAATGAAACAAAAAGGAGGAAGGGTTGCATGCAAAACGTTTTATCTTCTATGCCGTTTCCAGCCAGTAAAAAAGTGTATGTAGAAGGATCGTGTCCTGATATTCGCGTTCCTATGCGTGAAATTACGCTAAGCCCAACCAAGACGGAAGCCGGAGAGTCTAAAAACGATCCGATCTGTGTATATGACACAAGCGGACCGTATACCGACACGGAATTTCAAGCGGATATTTACCGCGGGCTTCCTGAACTGCGCAAGCGTTGGATTTTAGAAAGAGACGATGTCGAGGAATATGAAGGACGGCCCGTGCGTCCAGAGGACAACGGTCTCTCAAAAGGAAAGGAATCGAACGTCTATCTTCCCTTTAAGCGGACGCCGCTACGTGCCAAAAATGGCAAGGCAGTCACACAAATGCATTATGCGAAACGCGGGATCATTACTCCGGAGATGGAATTTGTCGCTATTCGGGAGCAGATGGATCCGGAGCTGGTCCGTCAAGAGATCGCGGCCGGGCGGGCGATTATCCCAGCCAACATCAACCATCCGGAAAGTGAACCAATGATTATTGGGAGACGTTTTCATGTCAAAATTAACGCTAATATCGGCAATTCAGCCGTCACTTCATCAATTGATGAAGAAGTGGAGAAAATGCTCTGGGCTGTCCGCTGGGGAGCAGATACGATCATGGATTTATCAACAGGAAAGCAGATTCATACGACGAGAGAGTTTATTATTCGCAATTCCCCTGTTCCAGTTGGGACGGTTCCGATCTATCAAGCGTTGGAAAAGGTGAATGGAATAGTTGAAGATTTATCGTGGGAAGTTTATCGCGATACACTGATTGAGCAGGCTGAACAAGGAGTTGACTATTTTACGATTCACGCTGGGGTATTGCTTCGTTATATACCGTTGACCATTGGAAGAACAACAGGAATTGTGTCGCGCGGTGGCTCGATTATGGCGCAATGGTGTTTGGCCCATCATCAGGAAAATTTCTTATACACTCATTTTGAGGAAATTTGCGAAATTTTAAAGTCCTATGATATCGCCATATCGTTAGGAGACGGTTTGCGGCCTGGATCGATTGCCGATGCGAATGATGAAGCGCAATTTGCAGAATTAGAGACGCTTGGCGAGCTCACTCAAATAGCATGGAAGCATGATGTCCAAGTGATGATTGAAGGGCCTGGGCATGTGCCGATGGATAAAATCAAAGAAAATGTCGACAGGCAGATGGAGATTTGCCATGGTGCGCCATTTTATACGCTTGGTCCGCTGACGACGGATATCGCCCCGGGATATGACCATATTACATCAGCGATCGGTGCGGCAATGATCGGCTGGTATGGAACCGCGATGCTTTGTTATGTGACGCCGAAAGAGCATTTAGGATTGCCGAATAAGGAGGATGTGCGCCAAGGAGTGATTGCTTATAAAATTGCGGCGCATGCTGCTGACTTAGCGAAAGGGCATCCAGGGGCGCAAATGCGGGATGATGCGCTGTCGAAAGCGCGCTTTGAGTTTCGTTGGAACGACCAATTCCATCTCTCGCTGGACCCGGAACGGGCTAGGGAACATCACGATGAGACACTCCCGGCGGAAGGGGCGAAGGTGGCTCATTTTTGTTCCATGTGCGGTCCCAAATTTTGTTCGATGAAAATTTCCCATGATTTGCAAAAAAGCATAAAAGAGGACGGGATGAAGCGAAAAGCGAAGGAGTTTGTTGAAACCGGTTCGAGACTTTATCAATGATCAAGCTCAATAGGGACATGGATTTGTCTTGCTGACGGATCACGGGGTGCGTATGAAGCAAATAAGAAAGAGCATCTGGTTCATTCGCAGAAAAGCCTTTCCCGGCCAATATGGCGGGAAAGGCTAAAAAGTAATCAGTCTTTGCTTGCTTGCTTTTCTGCGAGCACAGATTTGACCGCTTGCTCGATTTCAAAGTAGCTGGTGCAACGGCAAACATTGGATTCAAGCCATTTTTCAATGATTGGGTCCGAGGCGTTCGGCGTACTTTCAACAAGAGCATGGGCGTTCATAATAAAACCGGACGTGCAATATCCGCATTGAAAGGCGAAATGTTCGACAAATGCTTGTTGGATAGGGGTATCGCGCAATCCCTCAATGGTTGTAACGGATTTTCCAATGGCTTCAATGGCTAGTATCATGCACGATTTAATCGGAGTTTTAGCCATCAATACGGTGCATGCACCGCAATCACCGTTTAAACAACCCGGCTTGGCTCCTGTCAAACCAAGGTGATTGCGAAGAACAAAAAGAAGCGTATCCGCTTGTCTGGCTATGACGGAGTATTTCTCTCCATTGACAGTAAGCGGTATTTCACATTTGGATGATGAATTCATCTTTCGGACTCCTCCAGTTCAGTAAGAATGTCCCAAAGTGTATTTTTTAACACAAATAAACGATATTCCGTTGAACCTTCGATATCATCTAAAATCGGCTCGGGCAATTGCTGTAACGCATAGTCGATTCGTGCGTCGATCGGAAGATGGCGGGCATTTAACATCTCTTCTACTTTTGGCGAACGAAATGGAAATGGACAGACGCCGCTAAAAGCAGTGCGGAGTTCATTTCCTTTTTTTAAAGCGGAAACGGTGACGAGCGGGTAGCCAACCTTGCCCTGTTTTCGGCGTTTCATATGGACATGGGGCATCGTTAAATATGCCGCATTCATTTTGACTTGCACAAGAAACTCCCCAGGCTGCAGTTGGATGCTTTGCTGGAAGACTTCATGAATCGGTCTTTGCTGAACCCCCGATTTTCCAGCAATCACAATATCACTGTCTACAAGTAAAAGAGGCAGTACGGTTTCACGGTAAAAAATTTGGCCGCAAATGTTGCCTCCAAGCGTAATCTGATTGCGCGCCGTGCGATCTGCAATTTCACTTGCCGCCTTGGCTAATAGCGGAAATGCGTTTGTTTCCTCAATAGCGGTAAGAGTAAGAGCGGTGCCGAGTACTAATTGATTTTGTGAAATGTCAAATGACTGGCATTCTGGAATGTGCTTGATATCAATAACGGCATCTGCAAATACAAGATTTAGGCGCGAGAGGGTAATGATTTCTGTTCCTCCGCTATAATAGATGGGCGTTTTTCCTTGACGCTGAAGCGATGCAAATAACTGAACGGCCTCTTCGATTGATGATGGACGATGGTATGTGAAATCAAATGAAACCATATTATTTCCCCTTTTGCGCTCGCCAAATTTGTTCAGGGAACAGCGGCAATTTGTTAAGAGGAACGCCAGCAGCGATTGATAAGGCATTGGCCAGTGCTGCAGGAATGCCGATGAGACCGTGCTCTCCAGCGCCTCGTGCTCCATAAGGCGCATCTATTTGAGGTGTTTTGATAAAATCGGCTATATATTCTGGATGCTCGCCAAAGCGGATTGGCTGATAGGTCCGTATCTGTGGATTTAATACGCGCTCATATCGGTCAAATAAAAAGGTTTCGCGGCTGGCAAAGCTCAGCCCCATGCTCATTGCCCCGATGATCTGTCCGATCGCTGCTTTCCAATTGAGCACTTCCCCGATATCAACGACCGATACGGCTTTAAGAATTTGATAGGTGCAATCGCGTTTATCGAATTCAATTTCTACTGCATGGGCACATACCGTCCACTCTGGGCCGGGCTTCCCTGCTCCTGTTTCCTTATCAAGAGGAGTTAAATGACGCAACGTGTAATTGCCGCGTCCAATAATTTGTCCGCCAATCGCGTTTCCGTTCGGATATTTATAGCCATAAGCAATATCTTTGATCGGAATAAAAATAGCAGGATCATCGCGTACAAATACTTTGCCGTAGCCGACTTCTAAATCTTCGATGGGGGAGCGGAGCACACAAGCAGCGATCGCTTTTAACTGCCGAATGGCATCTTCGGCTGCATTTAACACAGCTCGCCCCCCCATAAATGTGCCGCGACTGGCGACTGTTTTCCAATGCTCTGGTGTGCTTTGCGTGTCGATATCCATTTTTACGTGAATATCATCAATGTCCATTTTTAGCTTTTCAGCAAGAATTTGGGCAAGAACCGTTTTAGAGCCTGTGCCGATTTCGACAACGCCGGACATGAGATTAACGCTTCCATCAGGGTTGAAAGTTACAATCGCACCGGAGCTGGCCTCGGTGTCAATCGTGGATGTTTTCCAGGAGCAGCTTACACCCTTGGCGCGAACAGTGCGGGCATTTAGTTCGATTCGCTGCCATTGATCCCACTGAATGAGCTCGCGCAGCCGTTTGATGCAAGCGGGCAAATTGCCGACATTGCTTCGATTAAGAAGGACGCGGGTCGGAGTCGTATGGCCGGGCAAAATCGCATTTTTCAGCCGCAGCTCGAGCTTATCCATGCCCAGCTTTTTAGCTAATATATCCATGGCCCGTTCAATGGCAAAGGCTTGTTCACAATGGCCAAAGCTACGAAAAGGCGAGGCGTATGGATGGTTCGTATAGATACAGAGCGAATCGCACCATACATTTTCAATGCGATAGGGCCCTGTGCAATCTACTGCGGCAGCACGAGTGACATCAATCGCTTTATCAGAGTAGGCTCCTCCGTCAAATAAAAACAATATTTCAGCCGCCTTTATCATTCCATCCTTTGTACAACCGAGCTTGACAGTCGCCTCCATTCCGATGTGCACGGGCGATGTAATCATGTCCTGTTCCCTTGTATTCCAAACGCTGACTTTACGGCCTCTCACTGCTTTAGAGGCTAAATAAGCGAGCAGTTCTAATTGAACGGGTGCCTTTCCTCCGTAACCCCCGCCGACCAAAGGCGTATGCACAACCACTTTTCCGACATCTTCGCCAAAATAAGTACTGATTAGTTTTTTGATCATAAATGGCGACTGGGTAGAGGCGGTGATCTCAATCCTTCCGTCCGGAAAAATTTCGGCTGTTGCACATCTTGTTTCCATCGCTAAATGATCTGAGGGGGAAAATGCGACGCTGGTCTCAATCACGACTTCGCTTTCGCTCCAGCCTTTTTCCATATTGCCTTTGCGAATTTTGGTGCGGTGGGCGATATTCGTATTCGGTTCAGGATAAGTGTGATCATTTTTTTCATAGCTTCCTAGATTTTCATGAATCAACGGGGCGTCAGCTTGTAATGCGGCACGTGGCGAACCGACCGTTGGGAGCGGCTCGTATACGATTTGAACCAGATTGGCTCCCTTCTCTGCTTGTATAGGGGTATCGGCGACTACGATCGCCACTACTTCACCATGATAACGCACTTTATCAAAAGCGATTGGCGGCCGGTCTCGTAAATCCTCTCCTGTCAGAGGAAGTCCTTTTCCTGTCACGACAGCGCGCACTCCTGGAACGGAGAGCGCTTTTTCGAAGTGAATTTCGTGAATAAGAGCGTGAGCATAAGGGCTTGTAACAAGATGGGCGTGCAGCATGCCTTGCTGCAGCTTATCATGAGTATATTTGGCCCGCCCAGTTACTTTATCCCAAGCCTCTTTGCGAATGACGCTCTTTCCGATCATGATAAACCCTCCTTTTTTGATTCCAGCGCCTGATCGCTGTTTCATAGTCTACGAATGTATCAATATCGAAAAACAAGTCCATGTCATTGGCTGTTAGTAACCTTCCATTCCAGTGGCTATTCTTGCGAAACAGCTGGCGTGCTCCCTCGTCACCATAAATGTCGAGCAGTTCAGAGAATAAAGCAGCGCTAAAGAGAATGGGCGGAGAAGGCCTCGATTTGGATGAAAAAGCGACATAATCGGTGCGATGTTGGCAATAAGCGTTGATAAGATCATTAATCATAGCAGCTGTAATAAATGGTTGATCGGCTAGCATTACCACGGCTGCTTCAGCATGAAGCTTGATAGCAAGATGGAGTCCGCATCGCAATGAATGGGCGAATCCCCAATCAGAAGCGCAACGAATGATGATGCATTTTTCATGATGACGTAATTCATATAGCATCCAGTCAAGTGAATCCTCCATAGGCACAATCACAAGAATGTGAGAAAGGGAAGACAATACGGCTGCTTGTAAGGCAGTGGATCCGAGAGAATAGTCAGCAAATGGAAGCAATCGTTTATCCGTTCCCATTCTTGCACTTTTTCCAGCGGCTAAGTAAATCCCGACGGTTCGAGGAGCTTTCATCTTATTCCCCCTTCTGGAGATGGTTGTTTTCGCAGCACATGAATCATTTCTGCTAAAATGCTGATCGCAATTTCTTCAGGGCCGCGCGCACCGATGGAAAGTCCAATTGGCGAATGGATACCATCGGGAATGGAGAAATCGGGAAAGAGGCGTGCGGTGCGCCTTTTCGGTCCTAAAATGCCACAATAGAATAGTGGCTGTTGGCTAAGAAGAGACACAAGCTCTTGGTCACGCTGAAACTGATGGGTCATAATCACGACAAAATCTCGTTCGCATAAACGAAGCTGAGGGATTGCTTCTTTCGGAAAGCCAACCATCCACTGATCGGCATCTGGAATCTGCTCGGGGCAGCAAAGAGCAGGCCGCCAATCGACGACAGTGACAGAAAACCCCGTCTGCTTGGCAAATGACACGAGCGGTTTGACATCATGGTTCGCTCCAAAAATAATAAGGCGCGGTTTGGGCCAAAAGTGCTGCAAATAAAAAGAAGCCCCAGAAATAGTGAAAATCCCATTCTTTGTTTGAAACGTGCCGACAGCATGCAGTTGGTTTAATAGGTCGGCAGGAATTTCATATTCAACATTTCCCCATCGCTGTCCATTTTCAGCTAAAAATAGCCAGCTATTCTCGTCAGTTGCCGCTTCTCCCCATTTTTTTGCCATTAAAACGTGTTGGTTTTGTTCTAAATGTCTTTTGACTGTTAACAAATCGGCTCTCAGCTGTTCCGTGATAGGCAGCAATAAAAGATGAATCGTTCCGTTGCACCCGACACCTTGCCCCCATGACAAATCATCTTCCTGTTTAAGATCAAACGTAGCAATGGTCGGCCGTTGGCTTTGCCATATTTCTTGTGCTTGGATGGAAAGGGCTTCTTCGAGACATCCGCCGCTAATGAGCCCTGTTATGTAACCTTCCTCATCTATCCACATGCACGCTCCTTCCTTTTGGTATGCCGACCCCTCGACATGGACAATGATCGCCAGTATTCCTTGTTTTTGTGAGGAAGTGATAGCCTCTAGGACAGTATGGTAGTTTTCCATTTTTCGTTTCTCACCACCGCAAAAAAATTTTGCCAAGTATCGGTGTTTGATGATGATCAACCACCTCATCAGCTGCTGTTTCTGTAATCGAATGAAGGAGAGATGTTTGAGATGAAATGACAGGGAGAAGGAGGAGAGTCGCATAATCGGTGAGGAACCTGATGAAGTGGCTGCATCGATTCTGCTGAAGGATGATAAAGGATAGAATAGTGACTCGCATCTTGGGCTTATCATCCACTGCTATTACTATTGTATTCTTTTGGAAATTCGTCATGACTGAAAAAATCATCTAGCCTTGAAATGTCTGATGAAGATCGAGTTTTCTATTGGGACCTATATGTTAGGGAATTTTTGAATGACCTGGCGATGTCGATGACTGGAGAGGGCTGTGGTTTGCTGCTGTCATTCGAATACAAGAAAAAACCTGAACAGCATCGCTTCGAGGACTATTCTTTGATCGAGGAAGCGGTTCGCTGCTCAGGCGTTTACATACAGATGAAACGAACAATATCTGCAAAAATCAAGGGTCGGAAGAGTTTTGATCATGTCAAAGCGTGACTGACCGTCGGGAGATGACCTCTTCACTTTGCAGCTTGAAGTTTTAATAAAAAGAGAGAAATGGCGGTTTATTCCTGTTCTTTTTTTCCCTCTTTTTTTAAACGGCCTTCTTTACGGGCCGCTTCTCGCAATAAAAACTCGATGTGAGCGTTGACGCTGCGGAATTCGTCTTGTGCCCAACGTTCAAGCACCTCGTATAAGTGCGGATCGATTCTTAATGGGAAATTTTTCTTTTTGGCCATAAGACTCACAACCATCAATATAAACTACCAGTATTAATAACCGGCTGTGCAGCTCGCTCAGAGACGATCGCCACCATTAGATTATTAACCATGTTTGCTTTTCTTTCATCGTCTAATTCTAAAACTCCCTCTTTCTCAAGCTGTTCAATCGCCATTTGCGCCATAGACACAGCCCCTTCAACAATCTTCTTGCGCGCGGCTAAAATAGCGGCTGCTTGTTGCCGTTGCAGCATCGCACTAGCAATCTCTGGAGAGTAGGCGAGATGGCTGAGGCGAGCTTCCACTACTTGAACGCCAGCGACTTTGAGACGTTCTTGCAATTCGGTAGCGAGAACATCAGAGATGATATCGGCATTTCCTCTTAACGTAATCTCTTCATGCTCAAAAGTGTCGTATGGGTATTTCGTCGCTACGTGGCGGATCGCTGTTTCGCTTTGCACAGCAACGAACTTTTCATAATTGTCGACATCGAAAACAGCTTTAGCAGAATCAATCACTTTAAAGACGATGACGGCAGCAATTTCAATTGGATTCCCTTCAATATCGTTAACTTTCAATGTACTGCTGTTAAAGTTGCGGACGCGGAGAGACACGGTTTGGCGACGTGTCAACGGAATGGTGAGAAACAAGCCGCTATCGCGAATACTTCCCAAGTAGCGACCAAAAAAAGTGACGACTTTTGCTTGATTCGGTTCAACAATCGTGATCCCTGTTGCTAATAAAACAGCCAATACAGCAAGTACAATGGCAGGCATTAGCATTTGTTGTAAAAGTGAGATAGCGGCGACAATGAGGAAAAGGAGAATAAACAAAATGCCTAAAAATCCGTTTACGTACCAAGCCTTGCTTTCTCTCATAAAAATCATCTCCTTATTATGGATTATATCATTATGATATCATAATTTGAAAAATATGTAAACGAAAGATTGTTTTTTACATTACAGAAAAATGAATGGTAATCCGGTATAGTGATATATAGAAGGGAAGGTGGATAGGATGACACAGATGATTCATGGAAAAGAGCTTAAGGATTGGTTGAAGGATTATCCATTGCTGGAGCAACTAATATCATTGGAGGAAGCGTTCTGGTTCAATCCAGTCTATCAGCCGTTTCATGCGGCAATAAGCGAACGATCTTTTCATTTGCATGACGTACAGGAAGCTGAAGAGAGACTGAAGCGTTTTGCTCCATTCATTGCCACTGTTTTTCCAGAAACCAGGCAGGCAAACGGAATCATCGAATCATCGCTGTTGGAAATAAGCGGGATGCAGCAGCTATTAGGTAAGGTATTTGGCCAGCATGTACCGGGTAAAATGCTGCTAAAATGCGACAGCCATTTGCCGATTGCTGGATCGATTAAAGCAAGAGGAGGAATTTACGAAGTATTGAAGCATGCCGAAGCGCTTGCATTACAACATGGGCTTTTGTCGCGCGAAGAGGACTATTCGGTGTTAGCGGGCGATGCGTTCCGATCGTTCTTTTCACAGTACACGATTACGGTTGGATCGACAGGAAATCTTGGTTTGAGCATCGGCATCATGGGAACCAAGCTCGGTTTTCGCGTCAATGTGCACATGTCGGCGGAAGCAAAACAATGGAAAAAAGATTTGCTGCGAAAAAATGGCGCGCACGTGATTGAGCATTCAGCCGATTACAGCACGGCAGTGGAACAAGGAAGAAGAGAGGCAGAAAGCGATCTGAATAACTATTTTATTGATGATGAAAATTCAGCCGATTTATTTCTTGGCTATGCAGTTGCGGCTTTGCGCCTTAAACAGCAATTCGCGGAAAAAGGGATTGTCGTGGATCACGAACATCCTCTGTTTGTTTATCTCCCATGTGGGGTCGGAGGGGCGCCGGGCGGTATTGCGTTTGGATTGAAACTCATGTTTGGCGATGCGGTTCATTGTTTTTTTGCTGAGCCGACGCATTCGCCATGCATGTTATTAGGAATGATGACAGGGATGCATGATCAAGTATGTGTTCAAGATTTTGGGATTGACGGCCGAACAGAAGCGGATGGACTTGCGGTCGGCCGCCCATCTCGATTTGTCGGCAAAGCGGTAGAAAAGCTGATCAGTGGCATTTATACGGTAGCAGATCGGCATTTATTGATGCTCCTAGCACTTATGAAAGATCAAGAAGACATTGCACTGGAGCCGTCTGCACTGGCGGGAGTCTATGGCCCTGTTTCTTTGTTTATGAAAGGAACATCGTATATAGAACAGCGTCAATTGTCCAAAAGCATAAAACAGGCGACCCATTTATGCTGGGCTACTGGAGGAAACCTTGTACCGGAACCCGAGATGAAACAATATGTTGAAAAAGGAAGGACCTTGTATAAAGAAATCGCGAAGCAATAAAACAAGAGTAAAGGTGCTTGTCATATTAGCATGTTTTGCGAATGAACAGAGCTACTGATTTTTTAGTTGCATATGCAGAAAGGAATGGGCATTTTTATTCTGTAAATACCACTGCAGCATCTAATTTAGAAAGGAGAAGGAAACCGAAGGACATCCTTTGGCTCGTTTTGTTATGCAAACATGTGGGATTGACCTTCATAAAATGAAAAGAAGGATGAATCCATCTTCAGGAAACGCAATCCCTATATTGTTGAAGCTGAGGTTTTCCCATAATATAGGGGAACTGTTGTCCAATTCTAGAAAATTCACTCTAGGATCATTATGCTGGATTAGCAAACATCTCGTGATTCTAGATCGGATACCAAGGTTTGGTAGAAGACCATTTCTTAAAGCACAGCGAATATCGACTTTAGCCAAGTAATATGGTAGTTTATTAATTTGTTAAAATATGGTATTTTTTCATTGACAATTTACAAGCAAAGCCGTTACAATATCAATAAGCTATTAGTTTATTTAGAAAATTTAAGCAATAGGTGTTGATTTTCGTGCTTAAGCAAGCCAAAAATCGAGTAGGCCGCAATGCTATTTTGATGGCCATGCTGGAGGATGAGGAAGAACATGGGCTCATTGCCCATTTGAATGCGCTTAATTGGCGTTATTGCAA
Organism: Anoxybacillus sp. UARK-01; assembly: GCF_002075365.1. NCBI lineage: Bacteria > Bacillati > Bacillota > Bacilli > Caryophanales > Anoxybacillaceae > Anoxybacillus > Anoxybacillus sp. UARK-01. The sequence goes on from NZ_NASY01000013.1 coordinate 15,657, forward strand.
AGGGAAAGTCGGCTCTATGGACCTGCAAAAAATTGTTTCAGCCGTTGAAACGGCAGCGAAGCGAAACGGCATTGTAAATGGAGACTTGTATCGGGAAATGCATGCGCTGTATCATGCTGTGCTAGAAGCGGTGCAAGGAGTAACAAGGGGCCAAGTGGAATTGGGTGGGCTCATGAGAACGGTCGGCCTTCGTTTTGCCGTGATGCGAGGGACTCCTTATGAAAATGAGGCAGAAGGAGAATGGATCGCTGTGGCTTTATACGGAACGATCGGAGCGCCCATTCGCGGGCTTGAGCATGAAACGATTGGTCTTGGGGTAAACCATATTTAACCATTTTATCAATGGTTAGGAAGTGTTAAAGCAGCACAGAACCGTGGGACACATGGAAATTGCTCGGTTCACTTCTCTTCATTAAGGAAGGGATTATCCGAGAAGTTCCCATCTCTTAACGTCAGCGTAGGTGGTGGGAGCATGTCATATATAGGATAGCCTAAAGTGATAAGTTCAGGAGGAGGCTGTACCACAACGATAAATGATGTGGGTAGGGCCTCCTCCTTTATTTTGCTAAAGCAAAGGGGGATGGAGCGAATGGTGATTTTAACCGGCCATACGTTGACATTAAACGAAGTGAAGCGCGTGCTATACGACGGGGAAGTGGTCATCGCCTCCACAGATAGTATGGAGGCGGTCGAACGGAGCCGGAAAGCAGTCGAGGAGATTGTTAGCAAGAAAAAGGTGGTATATGGAATCAATACAGGATTTGGGAAGTTCAGCGACGTATTAATTGAAGCAAACGATGTGGAGGAGCTGCAGTGGAATTTAATCCATTCTCATGCATGCGGAGTGGGTGAACCATTTCCGGAGTCTGTTTCGCGCGCTATGCTGCTATTGCGGGCTAACGCTCTCTTGAAAGGATATTCAGGTGTTCGCCCGGTTGTCATTGAACGGCTGTTGGATTTGTTAAATGCCAAAATTCATCCCGTCATTCCGCAGCAAGGTTCGTTAGGCGCGAGCGGAGATTTGGCGCCGCTGTCTCACTTAGTATTGGCGCTGCTTGGTGAAGGAGAAGTATTTTATCGCGGACAGCAAGTGCCTGCTATGGAAGCTCTTGCAGAAGAAGGACTCACTCCCATTACCTTAAAGGCGAAAGAGGGATTAGCGCTGATCAATGGCACGCAGGCGATGACAGCGATGGGAGTTGTCGGGTATTTAGAAGCTGAACAGCTGGCATATGAAAGCGAACTCATTGCAGCCATGACTCTGGAAGGGCTACAGGGAATTATGGATGCATTTGATGAACGAGTCCATCTTGCTCGCGGCTATCATCAACAGACGGAAGTAGCCGCAAGGATTCGCACCTATTTAGCTGACAGCCGTCTCGTGACTAAACAAGGGCAGCTGCGCGTACAAGATGCTTATTCGCTTCGTTGTATTCCGCAAGTACATGGCGCTTCATGGCAGGCGCTTGATTATGTAAAAGAAAAATTGGAAATTGAAATGAACGCCGCCACTGACAACCCATTAATTTTTGATGATGGAGCGTCTGTGATCTCTGGTGGCAACTTTCATGGTCAACCGATTGCGTTAGCGCTGGATTTTATGAAAATTGCGCTCGCCGAGCTGGCCAATATTTCCGAGCGGAGGATCGAACGACTCGTCAACCCGCAGCTGAGTGATTTGCCGCCGTTTTTGAGCCCAGCTCCTGGCTTGCAATCAGGTGCCATGATTATGCAATATGCGGCGGCGGCGCTTGTCTCAGAAAATAAAACGCTCGCTCATCCAGCCAGCGTGGACTCTATTCCATCATCAGCTAATCAAGAGGACCATGTCAGCATGGGAACCATTGCTTCCCGGCACGCTTATGCCATTTTGCAAAATGTGCGCAGGGTACTCGCGATTGAGTTGATTTGTGCGATGCAGGCGGTTGAACATCGCGGAGTAGACAAAATGGCTGCGAAGACAAGAGCGTTTTATGAAGCGACGCGTCAAATTGTACCATCGATTACAAAAGACCGCGTGTTTTCTAAAGATATAGAAGCGGCCGCAAAGTGGCTGAAGGAAGTGGATCAGTCTTTTTTTCTCGTTCACCCCGCACCTGTTAATCAATATTCATGAGGAGGAAGGAAAACGATGAGTCAAATGATCTCGCGCAATATTCGAGCGAAAAAAGGTTTGCAGCTGGAATGCAAGGGATGGGAGCAAGAAGCAGTGCTTCGCATGCTGTATAATAATTTGGATCCGGAGGTGGCAGAGAAGCCGGAAGATCTCATTGTATACGGAGGAATTGGGAAAGCAGCGCGAAATTGGGAGGCGTTTGACGCGATTGTGAAAGCGTTAAGAGAGCTAGAAAAGGATGAAACGCTTTTAATTCAATCAGGAAAACCTGTTGGTGTTTTTAAAACTCATGAGCGTGCCCCGCGAGTACTGCTGTCGAATTCCGTGCTTGTGCCAAAATGGGCGAATTGGGAATATTTTAATGAGTTAGATAAAAAAGGACTCATCATGTATGGACAAATGACCGCGGGAAGCTGGATTTACATCGGCACGCAAGGAATTTTACAAGGCACGTACGAAACCTTTGCCGCAGTGGCGAAAAAGCATTTCGGCGGCACATTAAAAGGAACGTTGACGCTGACAGCCGGACTTGGCGGCATGGGCGGGGCTCAGCCTTTGGCTGTGACGATGAATGGCGGCGTCGTGATTGCAGTGGAGGTGGATCCTCAACGCATTCAAAAACGATTGGATACTAAATATTGTGATCGGATGACGGCCTCGCTTGATGAGGCGCTGCTTTGGGCGTATGAAGCAAAGGAAAAAGGAGAACCACTTTCCATTGGATTAATCGGCAATGCGGCGGAAGTGCATCATGAGCTGTTAAAGCGTGAAGTGAAGGTGGATATTGTGACAGATCAAACTTCGGCACATGATCCGTTGAACGGCTATGTTCCGACTGGCCTGTCATTAGACGAAGCGCGCGAGTTGCGAAAAAATGATCCAGAAGAATATGTCCGCCGTTCGAAACAAAGCATGGCGAAACATGTTGAAGCGATGCTTGAGTTTCAAACACGCGGTGCCATTGTGTTTGATTATGGAAATAATATCCGCCAAGTGGCCAAAGACGAGGGAGTCGAAAAGGCTTTTGCGTTTCCGGGCTTTGTTCCAGCTTATATTCGCCCGCTGTTTTGCGAAGGAAAAGGCCCGTTCCGTTGGGCAGCGTTATCTGGTGATCCGGCCGATATTTATCGTACAGATGAACTCATTAAAGAGCTGTTTCCGGAAAATGAGTCGCTTATCCGCTGGATTGACATGGCGCAAAAGAGAGTGGCGTTTCAAGGGCTTCCAGCGCGCATTTGCTGGTTAGGATACGGAGAGCGTGTCAAGATGGGGCTTGCGATAAATGAGCTTGTGCGCAAAGGGGAGCTGAAAGCTCCGATTGTCATTGGTCGCGATCATTTAGACTGCGGGTCTGTCGCCTCGCCAAACCGCGAAACGGAGGCGATGAAGGACGGAAGCGATGCCGTAGGCGATTGGGCAGTACTTAACGCTTTAATCAATACGGCTGCGGGAGGTTCATGGATTTCCTTCCACCATGGGGGTGGAGTGGGGATGGGATACTCTCTCCATGCCGGTATGGTAGTCGTCGCAGATGGCACTGATTTGGCTAAAGAACGTCTTGAACGGGTCTTGACGACTGATCCGGGGATGGGGATTATCCGTCATGCCGATGCTGGGTACGAACGAGCTATTGAAATGGCAAAGGAACAGCAGATTCGAATCCCAATGCTTAAGGAGGAAAATGAATGACAGCCAGACAACTATTCGATACTCTGATTACCAATATCGGACAGCTGTTAACAATGGAAGGGAAGGGGCCGGCAAAAGGGGAACAGATGAAAAAGCTCTCGGTTTTAAACCATGCAGCCGTGGGCGTTAAAGATGGAAAAATCGCGTTTGTCGGCAGTGCGAAACAGGCGGAACAGCTGCAAGCAGAGCGGGTCATAGATGCAGATGGAAGACTGGTGACTCCAGGGCTTGTAGATCCGCACACTCATTTAGTATTTGGCGGATCGCGCGAACAGGAAATGACCCTAAAGCAGCAAGGTGTCCCTTATTTAGAAATTTTGAAAAGAGGAGGGGGAATTTTATCGACGGTAGCGGCGACAAGAAACGCAAGCGAAGAAGAGCTTGTTCAAAAAGCAAAGCTTCATCTTGACCGAATGCTTTCCTATGGTATGACTACAGTTGAAGCGAAAAGCGGGTACGGGCTGGATCGGCAGACAGAACTTAAGCAGCTTCGTGTTGTGAAGCGATTGAAGGAAGAGCATCCGATTGATTTGGTCTCTACCTTTCTTGGAGCTCATGCCATTCCTCCTGAATATCAGCACGACCCTGAACAATTTTTGGCGGAGATGCTTGAATTGCTCGATGTCGTGAAAGCGGAACAGCTTGCTGAATTTGTCGATATTTTTTGTGAAACAGGTGTTTTTACTGTAGAGCAGTCCCGTGCCTTTTTGCAGGCTGCCCAGGCAAAAGGATTTGCTGTGAAAATTCACGCGGATGAAATTGATCCCCTTGGCGGTACGGAATTAGCAGTTGAATTGGGAGCCGCAAGCGGTGACCACTTAGTGGGAGCATCAGAAGCTGGAATTCGGAAATTGGCTCAGTCAAACACCATTGCTGTCCTCCTGCCAGGGACGTCCTTTTATTTAGGAAAGGAAGCTTATGCGAAAGCGCGGTCGATGATTGATGCAGGGGCGGCGGTCGCTCTTTCAACCGATTTTAATCCGGGAAGCTCGCCGACAGAAAATTTGCAGCTCATTATGTCGATTGCGGCATTGAACCTGAAAATGACGCCGGAGGAAATTTGGCACGCAGTAACGGTAAACGCGGCTTATGCGATTCATCGCGGGGAAGAAGCAGGGAGGATTGCAATTGGAAGAAAAGCGGATCTGGTTATTTGGGATGCGTCAAATTACGCGTATGTGCCGTACCATTATGGAGTCAATCACGTTCATATGGTATTGAAAGCAGGAAGGGTAGTGGCAGAAAGAAGCAGGGGTGATGTGATAGCAACAACCTACGCCGATTGATAACAAACGGATGAACTTCCTCCTACTTATATTCCGTTAAAAGGTGGCTAAACGATTATGTTTGAATTTTCTTAAATAAGTGAGGAAAAATCGAAACCAAAAACGACAAGCGTTCGTAAGTAAGCTTGTCGTTTTATTTTTTCTTTGTTTATGGAATGGGCATGTTCTGGAGGAGAAATCGTGCCAACCTTCTCTTGAAAACAGCTGAATGGCTTCTGGGCTTGCCGGTGCTGATCGAGAGAAAATGAAAATATGAATGTGCGGTTTTCATCATATGACAGACACATTCAGAAAAAACAGTAAGCATGATAAACTTAGGAATAGAGAGAAGGAGGATATAGTACAGAAAGGTTGCCCAGATAGATGGTTTCGTATAAGATGAGAGGGAAGGTATATTAGTTTTTTTAAAGGAGAACTTTATATGGATGCCATATGGTCTTATGATGCGTGGATAGCACTAATCAAAATTATTGCTATTGATATTATTTTGTCTGGCGATAATGCGATTGTGATCGCAATGGCGACAAGGAAGCTTCCGAAAGAGCAGCAAAATAAGGCAATTTTTTGGGGAACAGGCGGAGCGGTTATTTTGCGGATCTTGTTTGCCGCCATCATTGTCTTTTTGCTGAAAATCCCATTCGTACATTTAGCTGGCGGACTTTTATTGCTTTGGATTGCTTATAAAGTGTTGGTTGAGCATGAAGAGACAGCGAATATTCAATCATCTGATCGTCTTTTAAAAGCCATTTGGACGATTATCGTAGCAGATGCAGTAATGAGCTTAGATAATGTGGTCGCTGTGGCGGGGGCATCGGAAGGGCACGTTGGTATGATTGCATTTGGCGTAGCTATCAGCATTCCGATTATGATTTTTGGCTCGAAGGCGATCGTGGCCATTATGGAAAAACATGTGTGGATTACGTATATTGGGTCCGGCATTTTAGCTTGGACAGGAGGAAAAATGATGATGGAGGATGAGGGGTTTACAAGTTTCCTCCATTTGCCAAAAGGTCCGCTTTCTTATGCGATTGCTGCGGGTTTGACGATTTTTGTACTGGCCCTCGCTTATTTGACAAATAAAAAGGCGGAGGCGCAAAGAGAAAAAGGCAGAATGATATAAAAGGATTGTTAGCGTATCCGTCGGGGTCTCCTATCTCTCAACGGAGTATAAATCAAAGAGGTTCATTGGATTATAGATGAAAATGAATTTTTTCACATTTGGGGATTTATATGATGTTGTTTCTTAGCAATCGATTCATAGGCCTGAAAGCGGCGCTGCTTGTACCTTTGCTACATGAATAGATGATCCAAGGCTGTGGATTTGTTCTGATCTATTGTTAAATCTTCAGGCTGCAACATGATTCTTGCTTAAAAGAAAAATGACCGAACAGCTTGCTTAACGGACGAAAGCTTAGTCTTTAGTGAAGCTGTTCGGTTCTTTATTTTTGTTGGTTTGGCTCTGTACTAGAGTTCCATTCGAGCCTTAGCCGTCTGCTACGACCACATAAGCAGCTTTCACAGGGCCGTGGACCCCCACTACTAAGTTCATCTCAATGTCGGCTGAATTGCTTGGACCGGTAATGAAATTGATACATGATGCGACTTCTTTTCCCGCTTTGACTTGCTGATGGATATAAAAAGCGGCTTGCGTCATTCGGGGAACGATGGTGCTTTTCGGAATGATGCAAATATAGTTTTGCGGTAAGAAGCTGACAGTGCGTCCTTTTCCGCGATCGCTGAATAAGACGACGGTCCCCGATTCTGCCAATGTGATATCGCTAAAAGTGATCCCAATATTCGCCTGCTCAGCCTCTGTGATATTGACCGCTCCAAGAGACGGATCCCATATATGAACGTGAATGCCGCTGTTTCGCCAATGATGGTACAAAAGATGGGATAATCCATATTCCGCAAAACGCGGATCATTCCATGTCACGACAGGACCGCCCCCATAACGGGATACGACTTTTTGCAAGGTAAGAGGAAGCTGTTCTTTGTTTGTCTCAAATACATCGGTATGGATGGCTGCACACTGCGTCTTCAATACTTCTAGCAAATCGTCCTCACTATACCCTTGAAATACAGTCCATTGCGGTTGATGCCGCCACTGAGGAGCCTGCACGTTTGTCGCGTACGCTTTTCGTCCAAGCCGCTCGGCAACTTGATTTAAAAACGCTTCTCGGCGATGGATACGTCCTCTTTTCATGGCTGATCCCCTGCTTTCTTTCGATGATGAAACCAATCGCGAAACCTTTCTTTTTCGGGCGCTGGGAATTCGCGAATCGCTGTCCACGCTTTTAACGGTCCGGGCCCTTTTGAAATGCGTTCATTGGTTGTAAATGGATTCAAGACACTTGGTGCCATTTTCGAGCCCAGTTTGTAAAATGTCGTTGATGCTGCACCTAAGCCAAATGCTTTCATGGCTAATTTTTCTGAAATAGGGGCTCTTCCTTCTTGTTCCACGATGACTTGCCGATGCTTATGCAGCAGTTCGTGAAGCGGTATTTTGACAGGACATGCTTCCGTACAGGCTGCACATAATGTTGAAGCGTACGGCAGTTCTTTATAATCATCATAGCCTCCAAGCAGCGGGGAAAGGACGGCACCGATCGGCCCGGAATAAATGGATCCATATGAATGACCGCCAATATGACGGTACACCGGGCAAACATTGACACAGGCCGCGCAGCGAATGCATTGCAGCACGGGTTGAAATTCTGTCCCTAAAATATTGGATCGGCCATTATCGACAATGACAAGGTGAAATTCTTCGGGGCCGTCTACCTCTTCAAGATGGCGAGGGCCGGTTAGTACCGTAATATAGCTTGTTAATTTTTGCCCGACAGCGCTGCGTGTGAGTAAGCTTACAAGCACTTCCATTTCTGCGAAAGTCGGCACAATTCGTTCCATGCCCATAACGGTAATCTGCGTTTTAGGAAGGGCTGTTACTAAATCGGCATTTCCTTCATTTGTAACAAGCGTGATCGAACCGGACTCGGCAATGGCGAAATTGCAGCCGGTAATGCCGATATCGGCGCTTAAATACTCCCGGCGCAGTGTTTGGCGGGCATGAAGGGCCAGTTCTTCTGGCTTTTCGGTTTTGTCATAGGCCAGCTTCTGGCGAAAAACATCGCGAATTTGTTCTTTATTTTTATGCAAGGCGGGTGCGACAATGTGGGAAGGGGGATCATGGTCATCCATTTGCAAAATGTATTCTCCGAGATCCGTTTCAATGACTTCGCAGCCCGCTTTTTCCAGCACAGCATTCAGCTGGATCTCTTCTGTAACCATCGATTTGGATTTGACAATTTTTTTGGCTTGCTTTTCCATGGCGACGTCAAGAATGTATTGTGAAGCTTCTTCGGCAGTTTGGGCGAAAAAAACGTGTCCTCCGCGCTTGGCAACGTTTTCACTTAATTGAAACAAGTAAAAATCAAGATTGGCTAGTGTATGTTGGCGAATTTCTTCCCCGAGCGCCCGCCATTCTTCCCAATTGCCGAGCTCCGCAGCGGCCTTTAGCCGTCTGGCATGCAATCGTTCTTGGGCTCCAGCGACAGCGCCGCGCATAAATGAATTATCAATTCCTGATTTTACGCGTGCATGAAATGGCTCTTCTCCGATTTTCATCGACATATTTTTTCCCTCCCTCATTCATGGCGATTAAGCACTTCTGCAATATGCATCACTTGAATTGGTTTCTGCGCTCGTTCGATGCGCCCCTTTATATTCATTAAACAGCCGCAGTCCGCAGCGATTAAATAATCCGCTTCTGTTTCTTCAATATGCTGGATTTTTTCATCCACCATTTGCTCAGAGATGTCCCCCATTTTGACGGAAAACGTACCGCCAAAGCCACAACAGGTATGGGCATTCGGAAGCGGAACCATTTCCAAGCCTTCCACATGTTTTAATAGCTTAAAAGGGGCTTCTTTCACACCAAGCAACCGCGTCATATGGCATGACGTATGATAGGTTGCTTTTCCTTGAAGCTTAGCCCCGACATTTTCTACTTTTAACACCTCCACAAGAAATTGAGTCAATTCGTATGTTTTGGCTGCGAGAGCTTTTGCCTTTGCTTCCCATTCCCTGTCTCCGCGGAAAATTTGCGGATATTCTTTAAACATGGTGGCACATGAGCCAGAGGGAGCAACAATATATTCTGCATGCTCGAATGTACGAATCATATGCTTCATCGCTTCTTTTGCTTCTTTGACGTATCCGCTATTGTAGGCGGGCTGTCCACAGCAGGTTTGGGCGTCCGGGAACTCGACTTCGCATCCTAATCGTTCCAGTAGCTCGACGGTTGATTTGCCGACATTGGTATGAAATAAATCTACTAAACAAGTAATAAACAGCGTGACTTTCATCGTGCGCTTCCCTCCTTGGTATTAAATGATGGAGTTTCTCGGTATGGAAGTGTATCTTGAATTGAAAGAAAACATAATCGTGGGCATGGGATCATCGATGTTTACGGGAAAATCAATGATTTCAACCGGCTAGCCACCGAAAAAAGCTCCCTTTTGTTTTGCTGCACATATGGAAGCGAGATAAACAGGTCATCAGATGACTATATGAATAATTATATAACAATTTTGAAAAAAATAAAGCGCCATCTTTCTTTAGTTGGCGCTTTGAGGAGAAATATATTTTTTTAGTACTTGCTCTACGTTTGATAGATGCTCTAGCATGCGAGCTTGTGCAGCATTGACATCTTGGCGCTGAATCGCTTCAAAAATATTCATATGCTCTTCAAGCAGCTGTTCGCTTGTTGCTTGTTTAGAAAAAAGCCAAATTCGTCTTGTTTCTCGCATGGTTTCTATCATCATTTCTGATATATTGTTCATCAGACTAACCAAAATGGGATTTTGTGATGCTGCTGCAATAGCAATATGGAAGAGGAAATCAGCTTTTTCCCCAATTTCTTCATTGCCGATTCCTTGCCGCATTTGTTCGAGTGCCTCCTCCATCGCTTTCAAGTCCCTTTCTGTTCGCTTCCGGGCAGCTACGCCGGCAGCCCCCACCTCTAATAGTTTGCGGACCTCCAATAAATAGGCGATATCTTCCTTTTTCATAAGAGCGGCAATGGAAATAGGAAAAGAAAGCATCGTCGGGTCAAATTCACGGATGTAGGTTCCTTCTCCTTGCTTTAGTTCAATTAAGCCCATGGCTTTTAAAGCGGTCAGTGCTTCGCGAATCGCTGCACGCCCCACTTGAAAATTCTCTTCTAGCTGCTGAACAGAATCGAGCTTGTCTCCGGGCTTCAACACCCCGTTTTTAATCATATCAAAAATGGTTTCCGCTACTTCTTCGTAAATTTTTTTCGGTTTAATTTGTTTATATTCCAAAAATAGTCACCTCATACTGAGAAGTGTAACAGCTTGTCACATAATTTATATTATACAAAAATTTTCGCGAAGAATCAGCGAAAGAAATTTCACAAAATTTCATAATTTCATATTGAGTTTTTTCTAAAGAGAGCATATAATTTTTGTCAGTATAAACACATGGTCATCAGATGACCTAATTATCATCTTTTTCAGGGGAGATATTAAATTGGGAGGGGATTTGCTATGCAGTGGAAGCAAGATTTTACACCGATTGCTGATAATTTAGCCTTATCGGCCGTTGTGGCTCTTGTGCCGATTCTTTATTTTTTTTGGGCGCTGGCGATTAAAAGAATGAAAGGATATGTAGCAGGCGTTACGACTTTGATCGTTTCATTGGTCATAGCTGTAATCGCTTACAGGGTGCCTGTGTCAATTGCTGCCATGTCCGCCACACAGGGGGCTGTTTACGGTCTTTTGCCCATCGGATGGATTATTATCACTTCGGTATTTTTGTATAAATTAACAGTAAAAACAGGAAAGTTCGATATTATTCGCAATTCGGTATTGTCTATTACAGAAGATAGACGGTTGCAAGCGCTGCTTATCGCATTTTCATTTGGAGCCTTTTTAGAAGGGGCGGCCGGATTTGGAGCGCCGGTGGCGATTTCTGCTGCTTTGCTCGTAGGACTTGGATTTCATCCATTATATGCGGCCGGCATTTGTTTAATTGCTAATACAGCCCCTGTCGCTTTTGGGGCCATCGGTATTCCTATTACTGCGTTAGAAGGGCCGACAGGCATTCCGGCAATGGAAATTTCAAAAATGGTGGGTCGGCAACTTCCGTTTTTATCCTTCTTTATTCCGTTTTACCTCGTACTCATTATGGCTGGATGGAGAAAAACGATCGAAGTGCTGCCGCCGATTTTGATATCAGGAATTTCGTTTGCCGTTACTCAATATGTTAGCTCAAACTTCTTGGGGCCGGAATTGCCAGATATTTTATCAGCGTTAGTGTCGCTTGTTGCTTTGACGGTTTTTTTGAGATTTTGGAAACCGAAAACCATTTATCGTTTTGATTCGGAGTTGGAAGCGGCAGCGACCATTCAGACACAACAGCGCTATACAAGCGGTGAAGTATTCAAAGCATGGTCCCCGTTTTTAGTATTAACCTTGTTTATTTCGATCTGGGGAGTTCCACAGATGAAGGCAGCGCTCACAGGGCATTATGAAGGAACAAATGTGATGTTGAAAGCGCTTAATACAATAGGGCATTATTTGACATGGATGCCGGAGGTTCCCGGATTAAGCAATAAAATTATTGATGCCAATGGTCAGCCGATTGCAGCTGTCTATAAATTAGAACTGCTAGGAGCAGCAGGAACAGCCATCTTCTTAGCGGCTATTGTGACCAAGTTTATTGTCCGCATTTCTTGGAAGCAATGGGCCGAGACTTTTGCCGAGACGTTGCAAGAATTAAAGTTTCCGATTATTACGATCACAGCCGTAGTTGGTTTCGCCTATGTGACCAATGCGTCTGGAATGAGTACGACATTGGGAATGGCGATGGCTAAAACAGGTTCACTGTTCTCCTTCTTCTCTCCGTTTCTCGGATGGTTAGGGGTGTTTATCACAGGCTCAGATACATCATCTAATTTACTTTTTGGAAATTTACAGAAGATTACCGCTGCTTCGATCGGAATGGATCCTGTTCTTGCACTGGCCGCTAACTCATCAGGAGGTGTGACAGGGAAAATGATTTCACCGCAGTCGATTGCGGTTGCCTGTGCTGCGGTAGGTTTAGCCGGCAAAGAATCCGATTTATTCCGCTTTACAGTCAAGCATAGCATCTTTTTCATTATTTTAATTGGCATTATGACATTTTTACAGTCCACTATTTTGTCATGGATGATTCCATAGTGCTTGCTGAAAAAAGGAAGCCAGCACAGGTGGAGACCACCTTCTCTGTGAAAAGGCTCCTTTTTTCTTAAGTTATATAGAACGGGGCTTCCCTTTCATTTTTCTATATTTAGCGGTGCGAATTCTATCAATTCCATTGACTTGCCTTCGATTGTCTAAAGGCTCGTTGCCTTAGTTTATCTATAAGTCATAAACAAGCATTGAAGTCGACTAAAAAATGATGAAAGCCATGGCTTCTTCTTATAGATAAGAAGGCGATGCCAAAATCGGCATCATGCGCTCTATCTTCAAGTTGCCTGTATATCACGTTTTTAGAGAGGGTGAGAATCATTGATTTCTGAAGCAGCTAAACAATTATTTATTCAAATCGTTGGCCGGGAAAACTATGACGATTCAAAAGCGGGGAGACTTGTTTATTCCTATGATGCTACTCCGCAATTTCAAGCGATTCCTGAGGCGGTGATGGCGCCACGAAATACGAAGGAAGTTTCCGAGATTGTGAAAGTTTGCGCCGAGCATCGCATTCCGATTGTTCCACGCGGTTCCGGTACGAATCTGTGTGCCGGAACATGCCCGATAGAAGGTGGAATTGTCCTGCTTTTTAAGCATATGAATCGCATTCTTGAAATTGATGAAGACAATTTAACAGCAACGGTTCAACCGGGGGTGATTACGCTCGATTTGATTAAATCAGTAGAAGAAAAAGGGTTGTTTTATCCACCTGATCCAAGCTCGATGAAGATTTCAACGATTGGAGGAAATATTAATGAAAATTCCGGTGGTCTGCGCGGGCTGAAATATGGAGTCACTCGTGATTATGTCCTTGGGCTTGAGGCGGTGTTGGCCAATGGAGACGTTATTCGCACAGGAGGAAAATTGGCCAAAGATGTGGCTGGTTATGATTTAACAAGATTATTGGTTGGATCGGAAGGAACGCTTGGAATTATCACAGAGGCTACGCTGAAGCTTGTGCCGATGCCGGAGGCAAAGAAAACGATGCTAGCTCTTTATCAAGATTTAGAGGCGGCTGCCCGATCTGTGTCCAAAATTATTGCAAGCAAAATCATCCCTGCGACATTGGAATTTTTAGATCAGCCAACGCTTAGAGTTGTAGAAGATTATGCACAAATTGGCTTGCCGACAGATGTAAAGGCCGTTCTTCTTATCGAGCAAGACGGTGCACGTGAAGTGGTGGAAAGAGAGATGCGGCAAATAGAAAGAATTTGTAAAGAGGAACAGGCGGTGTCTGTACAATTGGCCCGTTCTGAACAAGAAGCCGATGCTTTGCGCACAGCGCGGCGTTCGGCATTATCCGCCCTTGCTCGCCTACGGCCGACAACGATTTTGGAGGATGCCACTGTACCGCGTTCAGAGATAGCAAAAATGGTAACAGCCATCAATGAAATTGCCGAGAAATATCGCGTCATGATTTGTACATTTGGGCATGCCGGCGATGGCAATTTGCATCCAACATGTCCGACGGATGCACGTGATGATGAAGAGATGGAGCGAGTGGAAGCAGCGTTTGCCGAAATTTTTGCCAAGGCGATTGAGCTTGGGGGTACGATTACCGGGGAACATGGAGTGGGAGCCATGAAGGCGCCATATTTAGAATGGAAGCTTGGCAAGGAAGGGGTAGAGGTGATGCAAGCGATCAAGCGTGCGCTTGATCCCTACAATATTATGAATCCAGGAAAAGTGTTTGCGAAAAGTACGAGGAAACGTGTGGTGGTAACAAAATGACTTCGTCAAAGGAGCAAAAAGCGATCCAAGATCAGTTTCGTGAACGGATGAACGAAGATGAGCTTATGAACTGTATGCGTTGCGGTTTTTGCTTGCCGTCATGTCCCACGTATATAGAATCGGGATCACAGGAGCTGCATTCGCCAAGAGGACGCATTGCCATCATGAAGGCGGTAGTCGATGGTTTGATTGAACCGGATGAGGACGTTGAACGTACACTGAATATGTGTTTGGGATGCCGAGCTTGTGAGCCGGTTTGTCCTTCAGGTGTCCGTTATGGACATTTATTGGAAGAAGCGCGCGATATTATTCAGCAAAATAAAAAACATTCATGGCCTGTTCGCGTGCTGCGTAAGCTGGTGTTTAAAGAATTGTTTCCTTATCCTAATCGTGTGCGCGTAGCAACAGCCTCCCTTGGATTTTATCAGCGCTCAGGACTGCAAACGTTTTTACAGAGAACGAGATTGTCTCATGTTTTGCCTGCCCATTTAAGGGAAATGGAAAAGGTTTTGCCAAGTGCTCCAACGCTAAAAAAAATGAAAAAGCGGCCAAAGCATTTGCCGGCACAAGGAGAGGCGAAACGAAGAGTCGCTTTTTTCTCCGGTTGCTTAATGGATACGCTGTTTATCGAAACGAATGATGCAACGATGAAGCTATTGCAGCTAGCTGGATGTGAAATTGTCATTCCATCTTTGCAAACATGCTGCGGCGCTTTGCATGGACACAGCGGAGAAAAAGAGCAGGCTAAATGGTTAGCCAAGCGAAACATTGAGGCGTTTGAGCAATGTCAGGCAGATGCCGTTATTACAAATGCAGGCGGTTGTGGAGCGTTTTTAATGGAGTATGATCATTTGTTGAAAGATGATCCTGATTGGGCTGACCGCGCTAAAGCTTTTGTGGAGAAAATTCGTGACATTTCGGCTATTTTAATAGAATTAGGGTTTCAGCATAAAGGACTGAAGCTGCCGCCGCAAATTGTTACTTATCAGGATTCGTGCCATTTGCGAAATGTCATGAGAACATCATCTGCGCCGCGGCAACTGCTTCAATCGATTGCTGGTGTAGAATTTCGCGAAATGAGAGAGTCTGATCGCTGCTGCGGTTCTGCAGGGATCTACAATATTGTTGAACCGGAAATGGCCATGCAAATTTTAGATCATAAAATGGTGCATGTCGAACAAACGGGAGCGACTACCATTGTGACGGCTAATCCTGGCTGTTTGCTGCAAATGAAACTAGGAATTGAGAGGAAAGGGCTGGGAGAAAAAGTTCGTGCTGTGCATATTGTGGAAGTATTATTTGAAGCGGTTAAGGAAAGCGGCTTGTTTGAAGAAAGTAAAGACGGGCAAGCAGGATAAAAATTTTAGGGGATCTACGTATAAGTGACTTGCTAGCTGGACATAATAGGGGTGTAGAGTTTTCCAAGTATTCCCCCGATCCCCTGTGAATATATAAAAGTCCCTTCATTTTTATGGAGGGACTTTTTTTTGAATTATGCTACTCTTTTAGCGCCGATAAATTTTGGTTTCCAGTAAGAGTTATTTAAACGATCGATTTTTACACCGCTTGATGTAGCATGAATGATGGAGTTGTTGCCAATGTAAATCGCAACGTGGGAAGCCCCTTTTTTATATGTGCTGAAAAATACGAGATCACCAGGCTTTAATTTTGATGTATGTACGCTTGTTCCTTTTTGGTACATAGATGCTGCGGATCGCGGTAATGTTTTACCGACCTTTTTATATGTATAGTAGACAAAGCCGGAACAATCAAATCCTTTTGGAGTTGTACCGCCGAATTTGTAAGGAGTGCCGATCATTTTTTTTGCTTCTGTGACGACTTTTTGTGTATTTACAGCCGCTTCCGCTTTGAAAGCGTTACCAAAAAGAGAACTAAATACAATCATGAATGATAGTAGAGTGACTGTAAACGTTCTATTCATTTTCCTTAAACCTCCGACAACGAGTTTCCGTTTCTTTCTCACAGGTTTCAGTATAGCAAAAATATTGTCGAAATGTTGTTACATTTAAATTAAATAATATTACAGACAAATTACAAAATTTGATGATGAAGATTTAAGACCTGGTACTATATATAAAGCTTTATGTGCCTACATTTTTAGCGTTTGCGCTTTGTTTATGCGAGGAACAGAAAGCGTTCGGCTTCATGTCTTCACATTCGCCAATCAATTGGCTGCTTTTGTTTACCGATAGAGCGTATTTAAAGGATATACATATATAACTAGAGAATGTCAGAAAATGTCGAAAAAATAGGAAGGATGAAGGGAGAAACCTCTATATTTTCCATTTATAATAATAAATAAAAGTGCATGGTGAGCGTTTATGCTATCAAAAATGAGTGAATATATGTTATTTACTGTTGGCATTTTAATCGTGATTTTATTCGGACAGCAACAAATGAATCGATTGATTCATAGAAAGCTCAAGGTGTCTATTTTTTATATAGCGCAACGATCGACAATGCTTTTTTATGTTTTTGTTTTTTTACTGCTAGCCACTGGCATTTGGTATGTGAACGGGCTTGAACATCAGGAACGCCAAAAATATGAACGAAATTTGTCGCGTTTGGTGGCAAGTTTCGCCGCTGAACTCTCGCAAATGAATCACCAGCAGGTAACAGACACAACCAATGCAAATGATAAAACCTACCTCGGTCTTTTGCGTACGTTGAATCGCTGGCAGCATGATCATCCCAATATACGCCAAATTTATACATTAAAACAACGAGCAGATGGTCAGAATTATGTCATGCTTTCCGTCAAAGCAGATGATGGAAAGCATGATGGACAACAGGTTCAGGATTTGCCGAGCGGGGCGGCCTATCAGGCGCATATGCCAGAGCTGGCGCAAGCATTTCAAGGAAAGATCAGCATTAAAAATGAGGGGGATTTGCCAAAAAACTTTGTTATATTTTGTCCAATCCTGACCCAGCAAGGCAAGGTGGATGCCGTTTTAATCATTCGCTATGATGGGGCACACTATATGAAGAAAATGCACCATCAATTACACAAAGGAATGGGAAGGATCTTTTTACTATTTTTTATTTCTTATATTTTTTATTTATTGCTGCTCTATGTCCGCTTAGACAAACTATCTTTTAAAAAACATAGCGAAGAAGTGCAAAGGATTCAGCATCGTCTTAAACGCCTTTCTGAACTATCTATGGAAGGAATGATTATTTATTCGGGGCAAACGATTTTGGAAGTGAATCATGCTGCATGCCGGTTATTCGGTTATACAGAGAACGAGCTGATGCGGACACCGATGGAAGCGCTTGTCGCTTCCCCTTCATTGCCAGATTGGACGCAATCTTTGGTTGAAGATACGACATATGAAGTGCATTTGCGTAAAAAAGACGGCACGATTTTCCCTGCAGAGGTTTTGAAGCGCAAATATGATGATTATTCCCGATCCCGAATGGTCGATGTAGTAGCCGTCCGAGATATTACAGAACGAAAAAAACATGAAGATCGAATGAACTATATTGCGTTTTATGACGATTTAACAGGTTTGCCTAATAAAGAAATGCTCTATCAGATGTTAAGCGAAAAGCTAACGGATGCACGAAATCTCAAAAGAAAAACAGCGGTTATGTTTATGGAAGTGAAGGGAATAAAAGCGGTAAACGATTTGTATGGCTATACGGTTGGGGATCAAGTGCTTCTAGCATCCGTGGCGAAGATAAAAAATCTAGTCGGCGAAACCGACATTTTTGGCAGATGGGGCGGGAACGAATTCATCGTCATTTTGCCGCAAGTGGACAGAGACGAACAAGTAAGCGAATTGTGCCAGCGTTTAATCGAAGCAATGGAAGAGCCGTTGATCGTGAACGAGCAGGAATTTCGCCTGACATTAAAAATCGGCATTAGTTGTTATCCAAAGGATGGAGATAATGGTCACACATTAATCCGCAGAGCTGATATAGCTAGACATGAATTGTCAAAACAGGCCATTGGCCAATTTCGTTTTTTTGAGAAACAAATGAATCGAACCATTTATGAAAAAATCCATATGGAAAGAGAATTGCGCAAGGCGCTGGAAGCGGAGGAATTTGAGCTTCACTATCAGCCGCAAATTCAACTGCAAACAGGAAAAGTGATCGGAATCGAAGCGCTTATCAGATGGAAGCATAGGGAAAAAGGAATGATCTCGCCAAACGCATTTATTCCGATTGCTGAAGAGACGGGTTTAATCATTTCGATTAACGAATGGGTTATGGAAACAGCATGCCGGCAAACAAAGCTGTTGCTTCATCAATACCCTTCCTTATCCGTTTCCATTAATTTGTCGCCTTGTGAGTTTGAAAGCAGAAAGCTTATTTATAAGCTTGCGAAAATACTTGAAAAAACTGATTTTCCGCCACATTGCCTAGATATCGAGATTACTGAACGCATGACGATGGATACGGAAAAAGCCATTCCGATTTTAAAAGAGCTGAAAAATGTAGGTGTCAATGTCAGTATTGATGACTTTGGGACAGGGTACAGCTCGTTAAGCTATTTGAAAAAATTGCCGATTGATCGCTTGAAAATTGACCGTTCATTTGTGCAAAATGTCCAAAAAGAAGAAGAAGCTATTTTGCCAGCGATTATTACTTTAGGTCATAATATAGGTGTAAAGGTGCTTGCGGAAGGGGTAGAGACAGAGCTGGAGGCTGTCTATTTAAAAGAAAAGCAATGCGACGAAGTGCAAGGCTATTATTATACAAGGCCGCTTCCGTACGGCGAATTAGTGCAATTTCTTGATCAGCATAAACAGCAAGCAAGTGCCGTCATAAGCTAAAGGTGGATGTGAGATCAAATGGATATTATTTCGAAAATTGCAGAGGAAAGAATTCGGGAAGCGTTGAAAAACGGGGAATTTGATCATCTTCCTGGATTGGGCAAACCGCTGAAGCTGGAAGATTTGTCGCATATTCCTGAAGACTTGCGAATCGGTTATCTGCTGTTGAAAAATGCCGGATATGTCTCTGAGGAAGTCGAATTAAAAAAGGATGTAATGACCATCGAAGACCTATTGCGTTGTTGTGATGATGAAACAGAAAAAGAGAAACTCAGGAAAAAACTGAATGAAAAACTCCTCCGTTGGAATTCGCTGATGAAAAAGCGCAATAAAACGAACTCTCAAGCCTTGCGCGACTATCAACAGCGGATTGATGAAAAGTTTCGATAATCAATAGAAAAGCTTGCTGCGGTTTATCGGCAAGCTTTTTTATTTTGCATGAAAAGTTTCTTGCAAAGTGGGGAAGATATCATTAGGTTTGCTATTTTGTTTGACTCCATTATTTTGAATTTCAAAGGAGAGTGAAACATGATGAAAATGAGATGGATTTTTTGGGTGTTAGCGCTCATGCTTATGCTTCCAACAGGAGCGTTAGCGGAACAAAGAGAGCCTGGCATGGCGGCAGGAGCCCGAGCATTTGCAGGGCATATGTTCAAACATGGAGAACTGGATGAACAAAAATGGCTGGAAATCGTAAAAAAATATACACCGAATCAAGCTGCAGAATGGCAAAAGGTTCTTAATGAACGAAAAGAGCTAAGAAAACAACTGCAAAGCGAAGAAGTGCAAAAGGCCCTGCACACAAAACATGCAGAGATGAAAAAGAAAAGAGAAGCGGAGTTTGATCAATTAATTGACCGTCTTGCCAATAAAGAAATAACCAAACAGCAGTTCAAAAAAGAATGGAAGAAGCTATATAAACATAAGAGATGGATGACAAAAGCAGAAAGACAAAAATTGTATAAGCTTCATCATCAAACGCATGAAGCGATGCAGAAAAATGATCAACAGGCCCTTGCTTCCTTGCTTCCACAATGGTTGGAGCATATGAAGAAAGAAAATGAGCGTTTGGCTAAATGGATTCAAGAAGCGACACAAAAATAATATAGGCCATTTGTAGTGACATCTAAGCTAGCTCTTGCAAGGAAAATCTTCCTCAATAAAAGCGCGCCTGCGCCTTTCATAAGGAGGATTCCTACGCAAGAGCACTTTTATTTGGCAAGGAGGCAAGCAAAACAGCGGTTTGTAAATATCAAAAATATGGAAAAACAACTGGGATGAACATGCAGAAATAATTAAAACGGTCTTTTCGCTTCTTAATAAAAAAGAAATTCGTGTTTACTCGATTTGTTTGGTATTGTTGGGCTGGTCTCGACACCGATATAGATACTATAATGGAGAAAAAAGGCCAAGAGTTTCTATACGGCCGTTTTTGACAAAGGAGAAATTCGTATGGGATATCCGGTGATGCTGCATATCGCCAATCAACACGTTGTTGTCATTGGTGGGGGGAGGGTGGCCGAACGGAAAATAAAAGGTTTGCTGGAGGCGGAAGCAAAAATTACGGTCGTCGCTCCTTCTGCTACAGGGGGGATTCAACAGTTAGCGGCAGCCGGAGCACTCGTTTGGCGCCAAAAAACATTTTCTCCTGACGATATTAAAGAAGCGTGGATGGTAATTGCGGCAACGAATAATCGAGAAGTAAATGAAGCGGTGGCCGCCGCAGCGGAGCCTTATCAACTGATTAACATTGCCGATGATCCAGAGCGGTCTAATTTTCATGTTCCGGCGGTGGTAAGGCGTGGCCGATTGACGATCGCTGTTTCAACAGGAGGAGCGAGCCCGACTGTCGCCCAGCAAATCCGCCGTCAGCTTGCGGAACAATATGATGAAGATTGTGGCCGGTATATCGAGTTTCTTTACGAGTGCCGCCAATTTATTTTGCGGAATGTAAGCGATGAGCGAATACGAAAAAAATTGTTTAAGGCGATTGCCCAGGAATCGTTCCGCAAGAAGGGAAATTGGGAAGAAGAGTTCCACCGACTTTTAGAAATGACCTTATAAATGAGAAGAAAACCTGTTTGAATGAATAAATCTTCGAAAAAAGTGAAAGAGGGATAAGTTTTTTAACATTCTTCAGTCGAGAAGTCTCCCACTTCTAAATCTTGCGAAGCTTGATGAAAGTGGGAGATGAATCGACTTCGGACAAGGACAGGCTTTTGCCTGTTCAATTGTCTGACCCTGTGGTAAAATAAACCTATGTCGTTCTTTCATAACTGGATATAGGAGATTGCATGGAGAAAATAAAATGCGAAAACCAAGCTGATCCTTCCATGCGTAAAATATCCAAGGTACAAAAGAACTCCGAATTGTCGGACATCTAGGGTTGGAACGACCCGAAGTCACGCTCAGGGAGACGAAAGGCGGCTTTCGTCGTGGAACTGAGAAGCTCCCACTTCAAGCTTTAGCTAAGTGGTGAGTAGTTCACCAGCTTTCCCAAGTCTCCTATCTTCAAGGAGCGGGAAGGGCGACAGCCCAGTGAGCAGGGGGAGATGAATGTCGGTTGGCGAGATAGGATCCTCTATCGTTCAAACGGAAGGGAAGCGTAAAGGGTTCTTGCGTGTGGCTTACCGTTCAGCGAACACGCCCAAGTCGCTTGAAGCCCCCCTTTTCTAAACGAAGCGTAGGTGCTAGGGAGTTCACGCAGGCCGTCTTCCAGAAAGGCGGACCTGCTTTTCTTTTCTAATTTTCCCATTTGTACGTCCAAAACCGCTCTGTTTTCAGCCATTCTAACGCGTCACCGCCGCGTTTAGAAGCAGCGCTCATCAATCCTTCTGTTTGGGAACGGTGTGCTTGAATGGCGGCGATTTTTTTATCAATGACTGTGCTGACATCACGGACGATATCAGGTTTTCCCAAGTCTTGTTCGCAATTTTTAGCAAATGCGACACAATGGACAATTGGCCGCTCTTCTTTTGGAATTCGCTGGACGGCGTGAATGACAGCTGCCCCGCATGCATCATGGTCAGGATGAACGCTATAGCCAGGGTAAAACGTGATGATTAAAGATGGATTCGTTTCTGCTATAATAGCGCTAATGCGATCAGCGATCAGTTCTTCATCTTCAAATTCAATCGTTTTGTCACGGAAGCCGAGCAAGCGCAAATCGTCAATGCCAATCGCTTCGCATGCCGCTTTTAACTCTTGTTTGCGAATGAGCGGCAACGTCTCACGGTTAGCAAAGGGAGGAGTTCCCATGTTGCGTCCCATTTCTCCAAGAGTAAGGCAAGCATATGTGATCGGAGTGCCTTTTTCTGCATGCATGGCCAGTGTGCCGGAAACACCAAATGCTTCATCATCTGGATGGGGAAATACAACAAGTACATGTCTTTCCATTTTCATCCCTCCTTAAAAAGGTTCATGGCTCAATTGTAGAGCAACTGCGAGCTTCCCTTCATAATCATGGCCGGCAAGCAAAAGCTGCCCTTTGTCAGTCATCTCCCAATCTGTCAACCCTTCTGCATATATCCAGCCCAACTCCAGCTTTAATCCGATACGGTAAGGTCCTTTGCCAACGATTTTTCCATGGCTGAAACGGATTCGTCCGTTGCGGATGTATGCACCTGCTGAGAAAAATCCTTCGTTATGATGGGCAGCGTATGCCCCGTTTGTTGTTTCTAAATGCAAGTACACGTCTTGACCTTTGAACTGATTCAAGACGGTTTGTACCTCTTCAATACGAATCGGCTGCAAAAAAATCCCTCCTCGAACATCGTTTTTATTATTGTACATGAAAGCTAGACATAAAAGAAAATATTTCGTCCGCAAGACGTTTGCAAGGAAGCGGTGAAAAAATAGACCATATCGATAAAGAGCGTGCCCATTTCATATCATCCACCGAGAAGCCTCCCACTTCTAAACGAAGTGTATAGGTGAGAGAGATTCATAGATGATGATTGATGGATGCTTTGATGTCAGCAAACCTATTAGGAAAGACCAGAAATAAGTTTATAATTTTGAGGCTGGAGCGAGAGAAGGCGTCATTCAATTCACGTGCTCGTCTGCGTTTTTTGTTGTATAATATCTAAAAATAGAGAAAATGCGAAAAATATGGCTTCATAGGTTTAGAAACTTGCACCAATTGAGTGATAGGAGAGGTGATTTGGATGAGTTTTCAAGGAAATGGTGTAACGTTTTTAAACATTGATGGTGCATATGTTTCGCAGCCATGCCTTCGTCGGCTGCCGCACGAATGGATTGATTTAATGGATGTGGCGCATACGAACCTATATTGTGAGCAAGCCTCTTTATGCGAGTTAGAAAGGCGCATCCAAACATGCAGAAACCTTGTGTTTATTGGCAGCGGTAATTACCACTATATCTCATATTTGTTGATGAAAAGAATCCAAGAACCGTTTACGCTCATTTTGTTTGATAATCATACCGATATAGGGAATGGGACGGATCATGAACAAATCATCTCCTGCGGTTCGTGGGTTTCTTATGCTCTGGAGCTTCCTTTACTGCAAAGAGCCGTGATTGTCGGACCTACACGGTGGCAGTCTTCTCCTTTTTCTTCTGAGACCATTGTCTTGTCAAACAATATCGTTTCTCCGAATCTTCTTTTATCCCATATTCAAACAGAGAATGTATACATTAGCATTGATAAAGATGTTCTTCGCGAGGAGGATGCCATGACCAATTGGGATCACGGAACGATGCCGCTTTCCGCTTTGATTGGCTGTCTGCAAGAGTTGTTTGTTCATAAAAATGTAGTAGGGATCGATATATGCGGTGAGTATCCGCAAGCCTCCATTTATCCATTCGATCCAGTGAGTCGGGAGGCGGTTCGCAAAAATGAGCATGCGAACATGTGCATTGCTCATAACTGTTTATACGATCCGCAGCCTACAAGTTTTATTATCTAATAAATGGTAATACAATAGCGCCCGGTGCTGGGAAACAACCGGGCTGTTTTTAATAAATAATGCGAAATGTTTTTTCGTTTGGAATAGGATCGATGGATTGAATATCTAAATGGGTCACTTTTGAAAACGGAGAGCCCTGGCGAATTTTATCAATAAATAGATGAATTCGCTCTTCATGTCCTTGCGCTTCCAGTTCTACCGTTCCATCCTCATTATTTTTTACCCATCCGGTTAAATCCCATTTTAATGCTTCATGTTGTGCATAATAGCGAAAGCCGACGCCTTGGACGCGGCCATGAACGATCACATGCAATCGCTTCATTCCTATTGCTCCCCCTCCTTGTATGCCCCCTATCTATCATCATACACGAGAAGAGGGATTTTCCATACTCATATAAATGTCCAGACCAAAAAATTTTTCTTTAATTGAAAGAAGAAAAATACGCCTTTATTGATATGGAGGAATGAAGCATTTTCCACATCGATGAAACTTGCTGCTGTTCGACTTGTTTACGACCGTCCTTTTTTGATAGGACCTTCGTTTATATATCAATCGGATTGGAAAGGAACTTTTCAAACTCCGATCGTTAACCGAGAATATTTTTGTAGCTTTTCTTTAATAAGCTCCTTAAGAAAAGGATGATACCCTAAATAGCCGCATAAGACCCATTGCTGGTCGGAAGAAGTAAGAGAGCGCAGCCGCTGTTCGATTTTTTTCATTAACACTCCGGTAAACAGTAAATAAGGGACGACGAAAATCGTTTGATAAGAGGATTGCTTAGCTGCTTGTAAGGCATCCTCCAGCGAGGGTGCGGCTGCAGCAAGAAAACATACGTCAACACGGGAGACGTTTGTTTTTTGCTGCAACATGCCGGCGATTGTTTTCATCGCACTTTTTGTGTCGGGATCGCTGCTTCCACGGGCAACAAGAAGAATCATGGCACGCTCATGAAGCGAAACAGCGCTCTCCATCATTCGTTCGATGATGATGGAAACCATTTTTTCATGGATGCCGAACGGTTCATCTAATAAAATTTGCAAAAAAGGGTAGCGCTGTCTTGCTTTTTGGATGGCCTCTGGAATATCTTGTTTCACATGTCCAGCGGCAAGTAGCAAAATAGGAATGACAATGATGCTTGTTGCCCCCTTTTTTACGCAAATTTCGATTCCTGTTGTGATATCGGGGTCTGCCAATTCAATAAAACAAATTTCTTGAATCGGGAAATCGGTCGACATTTTGCACTGTTCAACAAAAGCGATCGCTTCTTCGCAAGCTTTCGCTAGACGGCTTCCATGACAAACATATAAAACAGCCTGCATAAGCGCCTCCTTAAAATGCTTCGTTAGCAAACGATGATGCTTGGAATCTTAATTGCTCGAACCATTGAATTTTTTCTCGCAGGGCGACAACCTCGCCTATGATAATCATGCTTGGATTTTCAATTTGTTTTTGTTGAACAGCTTCGACAATTGTTTCAAGAGTGGCTGTCACGGTTTTTTGTTCGTACAGCGTGCCCCAT
Organism: Anoxybacillus sp. UARK-01; assembly: GCF_002075365.1. NCBI lineage: Bacteria > Bacillati > Bacillota > Bacilli > Caryophanales > Anoxybacillaceae > Anoxybacillus > Anoxybacillus sp. UARK-01. The sequence goes on from NZ_NASY01000013.1 coordinate 40,985, forward strand.
TGGATCACGGCTGCAGGAGTGGATGGCGCTTTTCCGTATTTGATTAACCGATCGCGAATATATGGAAGATTGCTGATGCCCATATAAATGGCGATCGTGTCAATTCCTTTGGCAAGACTTTCCCATTTGATTTCTTCTTGGCTATCGGCACGCTGATGGCCTGTAATAAAGGCGACGCTTGAGCTGAAGTCGCGATGGGTCACAGGAATGCCTGCATAAGCGGCTACAGCGATACCGGACGTAATACCAGGAACGATTTCAAAATCAATGCCATGCTTGGCCAGCATCTCGGCTTCTTCGCCGCCGCGGCCGAATACGAATGGATCTCCACCTTTTAATCGTACAACGATTTTTCCTTTCTTCGCATGGCGCACAAGGAAATGATTGATGGTTTCCTGCTGCATAGTATGATAGCCGGGGAGTTTTCCACAAAAAATCAATTCTGCTTCTTTTTTGGCATATGTCAGCAGTTCTTCATTAATAAGGCGATCATATAAAATCACATCTGCTTTTTGGATGCACATTAATCCTTTGACGGTAATTAGTTCTGGATCGCCGGGACCTGCTCCGACCAAATACACTTTTCCCATCCTTCCGTTCAGCCCTTTCTGTTTAAGCATTCTTCTATTGCTGCACATGAATTTCGTCTTTGTCAATTGGCCAAAACGCCTGCAAACATATTGGCTGCTTCATTTGTCTATTATTGAATGAATGGACAAGTTAGCGCCAAGTTTTAAAGTATTGGCATGATAAAGGTGAGCGTTAAACTTGCTTCATCTGATATTTCTAACACAGGTGCGTTAGTGAGTGATTTTGTATCACTCGTCGTACGGCTAGCTTGGGTGGCGAGGTTCATTGTAAACAACGAACCCCCCGCCTCGGCGAATGAGTTTTTTCTCATGCAGCGAAATATCGATAAAATCAGGAACCTTCAGAAAATGTTTTTCAAGCTCTACTTCGACAAGACGAAACGCTTGCTCGTCACTGCTGGCAGCAATGACGAGATAGATGGTGTTTGTTTGCGTTGTTACTTCAAAGCGATATAAATACATCGGCGCCACCTTCATGCAACTGTGCTGAAATTCGTTAAAATGCGATCCAATTCTGCCTGCAACGCTTCAATGCCGACGCGATTAAAGTAATCAAGAAATGTCTCGCCAGGCAGCTTTGTTTCTTGAAAATAGGAGAACAGCAATACAAGCACTTCTTCGATTTGTTCTGCCGGGATCTTGCCTTTTAATTTTTCGTTAAATTTTCCGTCGTTTTGCAGCGTACCGCCTACATAAATTTCAAACGCCTCAACCATGCCTTTGTCTTTTGTTTTCATTTTGATCCCTTGAAGCCCGATATCGCCAATTTGTCTTTGACCGCAAGAGTTTGGACAGCCGACCATATGGATGCGTACGGGAACATCAAGCTGTAAACGGCTATCTAAGTATTCTGCGACATGACGCATCCGCTCTTTTGTTTCAACCAATGCGAGATTGCAAAACTCGATGCCTGTGCAGGAAACGGAGTATCCAATGAACGTTTTTGGCCGCACGGTAATCCGCTCAAATATTTTTTCTTGAAGCACCGACTCTACATATGAATCTGGAACGTTGGGAATAACAAGATTTTGTGAGTTGCAAAAACGAACCTCGCCATTTCCGTATTGGCGGGTTATTCTGGCAATCTCAAATACTTCATCAGCGCTGAGACGCCCAACCGGTACGTTAAAGCCGATATAGTTCAGCCCTTCCTGCTTTTGGCGGTGTACACCGTAAAAATAGCCGGCATTCCAGCCTTTTTGCACCGTTTCGCCTTTGGATGGCAGCGGACCTGTATATTCTAAAAGCTTTTCTTTAAATTTTTCCACTCCCCAATCAGCGACAAGGAATTTAAGACGCGAACGATGACGTTTTTCGCGATAGCCATAATCACGGAAAATAGTTGTAATAGCAATGGCGACCTCTTTTACGCGTTCTTGTTCTACAAATATATCAAGCAATTGGGCAAGATGCGGAGCCGACGACAACCCGCCTCCGACTTTTACGTGGAAACCTAATACTTCTTGACCGTCGATGACTTTTTTGGCCGGTATAAAGGAAACACAGTGAATTTCAGCATTGGCTGCGTTGTATACGTTGGCACTTATCGACATTTTATATTTGCGTGGTAAATTCGAAAAATCTTCATTGTGCTGGAAAAATTCATAGATTTCGCGAACAATATGCGTTGTGTCAAATAACTCGTCTGGGTCGATGCCAGCTAGGGGATTGCCGACAATGTTGCGAGTGATATCACCGCATGCGCCGGCTGTCGATAGTCCGACACGCTTTAATCGTTCGAAAATATCGGGAATTTGTTCGATTTGCAGCCAATGGAATTGAACGGCCTGCCGTGTCGTGATATCAAATAGGCCACGCCCGTAATCGCGGGCAATCCCTGCCAATGCTTCAAGCTGTTCATTATTTAAAATGCCTGAAGGGACGCAGACACGCATCATAAAATAGCCGGCTTCTTTGGGACGCTGTAAATATAATCCAGCCCATTTAAAATAATCCCAGTCTTCTTGAGGAATCGCGGCAAACCCTTCTTTTGCATAACGCGGGATCTCATCAAAAATTTTTAAACCGTCTTTTTCTAGCTTTTTTAATTCGGTTTTGTTCAGTTTTGGATTAGCAGCCCATGTTTTTTCGTACGCCATCTTTATAAGTCCTCCTTAATAAAGTGTCGATCGCGTAAATAAGCAATCACTTGATCGGCACATTGATGAATGGAATGAAGATGAGTGTCAATGATGAGTTCCGGTGCTTCCGGAGCTTCGTATGGCGAATCAATGCCGGTAAAATTGCGAATTTCTCCGTTTCTAGCTTTTTGATATAGCCCTTTTGGATCGCGTTTTTCGCATTCCTCAAGCGGGCATTTTACGTAGATTTCGATAAATTCATCGCTTTCCACTAGCCTGCGCACTAGCGCACGGTCTTGAGCGAAAGGGGAGATAAACGCTGTTAACACAAATTGTCCGCTGTCGACAAACAATTTGGCCACTTCGCCAATGCGGCGGATGTTTTCAGTACGGTCTTCAGCAGAGAATCCCAAGTCCTTGTTTAATCCATGGCGAACGTTATCTCCATCAAGCACATAATTTTGAATGCCGAGATCAAATAGCTTTTTAGAAACGGCGTTAGCCACCGTCGATTTTCCGGAGCCAGACAGCCCAGTGAACCATAAAACACAGCTATAATGGCCGTTGCGCTGGCGGCGTTCCTCCTTTGTCACGGCCGTCTGATGCCAAACAACGTTCGTGTTCAATGTGATTTCCTCCTTTGTTAGCGAGCGGAATGAGGAACTGCCAACCCCTTAATAAGCACTTGCACCACTTCTGGACGGCTGAATGTGCTAGGCGGTACTTGGCCGCTTCTCAACATTTCTCGTACTTTTGTTCCCGATAATACCACGTGATGTTCGCTGCTATGCGGACATGTTTTTGTTGAGGCCATTCCCTCGCATTTTGTACAATAAAAGCTATGTTCAAAAAATAATGGAGTAATGCCGAGATCTTCTGGAGAAAAGTTTAAGAAAATCTTTTGAGCATCATATGTGCCATAATAATTTCCAACGCCAGCGTGATCGCGTCCGACAATAAAGTGCGTGCAGCCGAAGTTTTTGCGCACCATCGCATGGAAAATGGCTTCCCTTGGCCCCGCATAGCGCATGGCTGCTTGAAAGACGCCAAGAAACACTCGATCCTTCGGATAGTAGTTTTCCAAAAGTACTTGATAGCTTTCCATGCGAATATCAGCTGGAATATCGTCGTCCTTTGTTTCGCCGACAAGCGGATTTAAAAATAGTCCATCGACGATTTCAAGCGCGCATTTTTGAATATATTCGTGAGCGCGATGCACAGGATTTCGCGTCTGAAAGCCGACAACGGTGTTCCAACCCAATTCAGCAAAGCGTTGGCGTGTCTCGGCTGGATCGAAATAAAAGGAAGCAAATCGTCCTTTGTTTGTTCGATTAACAAGGGTGATCGGCCCCCCGACGTAGACATTTGGTCTTTCGAATAATTTTTTGACTCCAGGATGATTCCAGTCCTCTGTTTGATAGACAAGAAGGGCTTCCTTTTGTTTATCAGGCACGTATAGCTCTTGAACTTCCATCACGCCGTATACTTGGCCGTTGTGGACAAGCTTTACCGTTTCGCCGATGGAAAGCTCAGCTGCTTTTTGTTCACTCACAGCAAGCGTAATCGGAATGCTCCAAACGATGCCATTGGCAAGGCGCATCGTTTTCACAACAGATTCGTAGTCCTCCTTTCCTAAAAATCCTGTTAGCGGGCTGTATGCGCCAGTACCGATCAATTCAAGATCGCTTAATTCTGCATTGGACAGCTCAATTTTTTTCGTCACAGAGTGGAATGGATATTTCGGGTTCCAACGATTGATTAATGTACCGCCATGTGGGATGCTTAAGCTCATTTTCATTCCTCCTAAAATATAGTAAATAGGGCCGCTATGGTTAGCGAGCGTTGTTAACGATTGATATCGCTTGTGTTTATAAAAGCGATAGGATAACTGTGATTTAATGTTAAATTCCTTCGCCATGTTCGTGCAAAGATCGCTTTTCTTCTGTTGCTGTTTTTTTGAGACTGATGATTCCTAGGGTGGACAGAAAGACGCTAAAAATAGCAATAAACGTGTAAATATTGCTGTCCAGCAGTAATTTTACAAGACTATAAGCGATAACAAGAGAAAAAATAGGTGAAACAAACCAAACCTTTAACAGCTAAATAACAATTCGTTTTTGCCAAATGTACGTTCCTGTTTTGGCTGTTCCGATTCCGATAATAGCGGATGTGGTAATCTGCGTTAATGGAACTGGCAGACCGAAAAGGGAAGAAAGAATAACAAGGATGGCTCCTGTTCCTGAGATCGCGCATCCTTCAAACGGAGAAAAATGAATAATTTTTTTCCCGTTCGTTTCAAGCACGCGCCCGCCCAGTAAAACGGCTCCTAATGCTACAAATAAGCCGCCAAAAAAAGTGCCGGAATTCACTGAGATCAAATTGGCGCCGACGAGAGGGCCGACAGCGTTGGCCACGTTGTTCATTCCAGCTGAAAAAGCTTCAAAAAAGCCAGTCACAATTAACAAGGACATCAAGCTCTTTTTCCACATGCCCTGTTCAACGTAAGGACGTTTTTCTTTAAGCCGCAAAAACCATTTTCCCACGATAAAGGCGATGACTGGAATGATGATCCAAATGGAAACAATAAATAGAAGTTTAGAAAGATATAGCGTTTGATAAGCCATGCCGGCACCGACGACAGCCCCAACCGTAATTTCGCTTGTGGATAGTGGAACTCCTATCATATTGGCCGCAAATAAGGAAATAGTTGAAGCTGCTAGAATAATCGTGACAATTTTAATCGTTAAAATGGACGAAGGGATGATGCTAGAACCAATTGTTTTCACGACTTCTCCTCCGCTAAGACTCCCTAGAAAAACACCGAGACCACAAAGAAGGAGGGCGATGGATTTCCGCTGAATGGCTCCTGAGCCATAGGCTACTCCCATCGCTGCGGCTGCTCCGCTAGCTCCGATATTCATGGCGAAAAAGAAGGAGACGGCAAAAGCAACGGCTAAAAGCATGTATGCCCCTCCTTATGATTCATGGAGGCCGCATTCGACTTTTCCACGTCCAGCCCATCTGCCTGAACGCAAATCATTTGCATCAAGCGCAGGAGATGTGCACGGCTCACAGCCAATGCTTGGGTAGCCTTTATCATGAAGCTCGTTGTATGGCAGCTGATGTTTATAGACATAGTTCCATACGTCTTTCCAAGTCCAGTGAATCAGCGGACATATTTTAATAGATTGAAATTTTGGGTCTTTATTCAGAAATTCCACATGTCTCCGTGTGGAAGACTGCTCACGGCGCAATCCAGAAATCCAGGCTGGCACACCTGTCAAGACTTCGCGAAGCGGGATAATTTTGCGAATTTCACAGCAGCGATTTGGCTCATGCACCCATAGTTGCTCTCCCATTTGTTCTGCCTGCTCTTCTAGCGATAGGCGCGGCTTTTTCATTACAATGCGAAGCGAAGGATATTTTTTTTGCACCTTTTCAATTGTTTCGTATGTTTCGCGAAAATGGAGACCCGTATCGAGAAAAACAACGGTTGCGTCCGGTTTAACTTTAGAGATTAGATCGATTAAGACGATGCCCTCAATACCGAAGCTACAGGCATAAACAACCTCATCTCCATAATGCTCATAAGCCCAGCGAATAACGTCTGAGGCTCCTTTTGTTTCATTGTCAATTGAGAAGAATGGCATTTCTCCATTCCATGTGTCATAAGTCAGCAAGGTTGCTTCCTCCTTCATTTGGTGGTAAAAAAAGACAGTTTTCACCTTGCTCTGTACGATAGAAGGGAAAACCGCCTCTAGTTTGTCTAGTCAGCGCGCCTTATTATTTAATTCTTATCTTTTCGTTTTTTTCAAGTTGAATCACTTTGCCGTCTTGGATCACAAGCGTGATCGTGCCAAATTTCATTGACTGCAGCATTTCTTGTATTCTAGTAAAAACGGCATCGATTTGCTGGTCATTTCCCATTACGATTCCTCCTTAGTGTCAATAAATAAAAAAGCTTTCCATTTCGGAAAGACAAAGGAGGCTGCCTATTTCACCTTATCTCCCAAAATGGTTCCCATTTGGCTGGACGTAGCACCTTGCTTCATGAATTTGAAGTAGGTTGCCGGGGTTCATTGGGCCAGTTCCCTCCCCCACTCTTGATAAGTATGTAATTGACTAAAATTTTAACATAATTCGAATAAATGTCAACCCGAGTTTTTCGATAGGAATTTATTTTTGCGTTTGAACATCATCTGTCGAGAAGTCTCCTGTCTCTTAATGAAGTGTTGGTGGAAGGGGTTTATTCATGTGATGGGGAATATAGAATGAAAAAGGGATAACATCATATAGAACGCTATGAAAATGGAAAAAGATAGGAAGGGAGATAGAGGGGGAAGTCATTTTTCAAAATGGTTCCATTTCACTTCCCGCGATTAGCTGCGATCTTTGTTTGCTAAGCGGGGTCTGCGGGGGAATATGCCTAAAAGAATGACAGACAACGACCATTTGGACGTTGTCTGTCGCCTAAAAAGCTGACGAGGCCCCTTTTTTATAGAAAAAACGGAGCAGGCGCGGACGCCGCTTCCAGCATGGACAAGCCTCTGTCTTGTTTCATTATCGTTTGCGTAAATTTCCAAGCTCTTCGACAATGGCTTGCATTTCATTAGGGCTGAAGGAGCTTTTTCTCATGACCATTTCATAAAGATCTCTTAACTCCTCATATAGCGTTTCGTCAAAATGGGATGACTTCATCACATCAAAGTTGAGAACCTTCAGCTTTTCCTTTATTTTTTCAATCATGTATTCCATATTTTCAAGAGATTTTTGCGATAAATCCAAAAGTCTCATCCTTTCTGAATTTGATGGATAGAGTCATTGTACCATATGGAAGGAATGAAAGAATATACATGTATACTGTTATTTTGTTTATAATGGATAGCGAAGGGAGATGTGTTTGATGATTAAAGTGTTATTTGTTTGTCTTGGGAATATTTGCCGATCACCAATGGCTGAAGCCATTTTTCGCGACTTGGTCAAAAAAGAAGGGCTTGAAGATCAAATTATGATCGATTCGGCGGGAACGGGGAATTGGCATATCGGCAATCCGCCTCATGAAGGAACGCAAAGCATTTTAACAAAGCAGGGAATTGATTTTTCGGGAATTCGGGCAAGACAAATTGGCGAAGAGGATTTGCGGATGTTTGACTATATTGTTGCAATGGATGTCGAGAACATGGAGGATTTAAAGCGCTTGGCTGGATATAATAAAGCTGGCTTTGTTGGCCGTTTGCTTGATTTTGTTCCAGACAGCGATATAGCTGATGTACCGGATCCTTATTATACAGGTAATTTTATCGAAGTGTACGAGCTAATCCAAAAGGGCTGCCGGCATTTGCTTGAAGCGATTAAAAAAGAACAAGGAATATAATCAACCAAAGGGGGAGGAGAAGATGAAAATCGCAAGAAACATTATGATCGGAGCGATTATTGGTGCGGCTGTTTCGCTGCTTGATCGAGAAACGAGGCATTCGCTGAAAGAGGTATGGGGGCAACGAGGCAAGCTGATTCGCCAGCTGCCAGAGCGAATCCATGAATGCCGCGAGAGTATAGGACAGCTTGCGGAAGACGTAGTCTATACAGCGGGAAAAATAAAAGAAGTAGCTGAAAAAACACCAGAGATGATCGAGTGGGTAAAAGAATCATACGATGCAATCAAGCATAAAGATCTTCGCCTGAAAAAGTGAAGGGAGCATATGGTCATGATGATGAACCTCACGTTTATACGTGAAATGGTCAAGCGGTTTCGGGAAGATGAAGTCTCTCGTCTTTCAGCTGAGTTAGCTTATTTTTTCCTTCTTTCTCTTTTTCCTTTTCTGATTTTTTTATTTACATTGATGGCGTATTTGCCAATCGAGCATGAGGACGTTTTATCGGTTGTTCGCCAATATGCCCCGAAGGAAGCGATGGACCTTATCGAAGCAAATATTCATTATGTTATGAATCACCAAAATGGCAAGCTGTTGTCATTCGGAATTATAGGAGCTGTCTGGTCTGCTTCGAATGGTATTGACGCTATTGTTCGCGCGTTTAATCGTGCTTATGATGTGCAAGAAAGCCGTTCCTTTATCGCGGCTAGAGGCGTGTCCATTTTGCTGACATTTGGAATGATGCTTGTGATTGTAGTGGCTCTAGTATTGCCCGTTTTTGGGAAAACGATCGGGCTTTTTTTATCCTCCATGCTCGGCATTTCGGGTATCTTTTTAATGATTTGGAGCGCGTTTCGTTGGATTGTCAGCTTCCTTATTTTGTTCGGCGTGTTTATTTCACTGTATTATTTTGCTCCGAATAAGCAATTACATTATAAGCAAGTGATGGCAGGTGCCATGTTTGCTACCATTGGCTGGATTGTTACATCTCTCGCTTTTTCTTATTACGTAGAGAGTTTTTCTAGTTATACATCTATGTATGGGAGCCTTGGGGGCATTATTATTTTAATGATTTGGTTTTATTTATCCGGAATGATCATTGTGTTGGGTGGAGAATTGAATGCGGTTTTGGAATGCCAACGAGAAGGAAGGAAACGGGAGCGGTAGAGCGCAATTCCCTTTTATAAACTGCGACTGGAGCGGGGATGATAACCATTGTATCCGGTTAGTTAAGGAGGAATCATCATGACAAAGCATACCAAAAAAGATGGCGGCACGAAACAAAAAGGAAAAAGCCAGCCAAAGCATAAAACAAGCAGCAGTGCAAACGGACAAAATGGATACCATTAAATAAAAAAAGAAAAGGGCTGTCGTCAAGGCAGCCCTTTATTCAGCGAGTTCCTCGTAGTGATAATAGGTTTGATTATAAATGTGTTCAATTTCCGCATCTGTCATGTATAAAAGCTGTTCTTTTGTGAATCCTTTAACTTTTTCAATAAACTCAATCATATTTTTCCGTTCGGCTCTGCTCATTCTTCCTCTCCCTTTCACACTGTTTTAAAACAGAATTTATTTTTTATGTTTGTATTATATAACAGAATGAAGAGATGGTCAATATATTTTTATGTCTTCTCATGATGAACCTTCTTCAGTCAAGGAGACAGAACAGGTTGGTGATAAAAAAAGGAGATCAATGATCTGCAATCTCCCTGATCTCCTTTGGTTTATTGTATGCAAGGATAAGAAAAATGAGGAACAAAAGGGTGCTGACAGCGACAAAAAAGCTGCCTCCTTGTTTGTATTGGATGATGACTCCAAGTGAAAAAGGCCCCACCATGCTTCCTACGCTGTAAAGGATGCCAGATAATAAATTTCCGGCTGGAAGCAGTGTTTTTGGAAGCAAATCGGCCATATAGGTAATGCCAAGCGAAAAGAGCGAACCAACGAACATCCCAGCCACAAAAAAGCAGGCAAAAAGACCAAGAGGTGAATTCGTAAAAAACTGAGCGCTGATAAAGCTCAAACTCCCAAGAAGCACAGCTGTGATAAGGACTGTTTTGCGGCCCAAGCGATCGCTAAAAATGCCGAGCGGTAATTGAAATAGGATGCTTCCAATTGAAAAAGCTGGCAAAATAAAGGAGATATGTTCGACCGAAATGTGCTCTCGTAGCGCATAAACAGGGAAAATGCCATGAATGGCAGCCTCTAGGAAACCATAGGCAAGCGGAAGCAATAATGCCGTCCAAGCATATTTCCATGTTTGTGTGAAACGGCGCAGTCCACTCGATTTTTCCGAAGCATCGTTGACTTCAGGATGCGCATTTTTGAGCGAAAAAACAGTAAGCCATCCTGCAAAGCTCAATAAGGAAGATAAAAGAAACGGCAGCGCCTCGTGAATCTCAACAAGCGATGCAAGCATCGGGCCAACGGCAAAACCAATTCCGAAAAATAAGCCATATAACGATAAATTGCGCCCGCGGCGTTGTGTCGGCGAAAAATCAGTAATCCATGTTTGAGTCGCAAAGTGAAGCATATGATCGCCGATCCCAATGAACAAGCGTAATACAAACCAAAATAAAAATGAATGCCATAGTGGAAATAAAAGGAGAGACAATAGTACAATAAAACCACCAAGCATAATCATGGGCCGATATCCATATTTTCGCAATGGCTTTTCGAGAAACGGAGAAATCAGCAACACACCTATATACATGGCAGTAGCGTGCATGCCGTTAACGGAAGAAGAAAATCCGTGCTTTTCCATAATAATAGATAACAAAGGAAGCAGCATGCCTTGCGATAATCCGGAAATAGCAACAATGCTGACTAGAATCCAAAGTCGCATAATGAAACCCCTCGTTTGCTAAAAAGTACGTTGATTATCATGGTACATAGCTTTTGGATGAAAAACAAGAAAAAAGAGGTGAGCAATCTATGGAATTTGTGATGAAGGAAGTAGGGTTTTACACGAATCTTGAATATGGAGATTTACATGTAGCTGGAGATGAAGCTTACGGTTTCCGTCCTTATCAGCTGCTTGTTTCTTCCATTGCTGTTTGCAGCGGCGGAGTATTGAGAAAAATTTTAGAAAAGAAACGATTGCATATAGAGGACATAAAAATTCGGGCTGATGTGGCACGTAATGAAAAGGAAGCGAACCGTGTGGAAGCCATCCATCTCCATTTTATGATTAAAGGCAGCGATTTAGATGAGAGGCAAGTGGCGAAATCTTTGGAAATCGCCAGAAAAAACTGTCCAATGGTTCAATCGGTGGAAGGCTGCATCCGTATTACGGAAACATTTGAGCTTATTCCATAGTGGAAAGGTTGGGTGCAAAAGATGAATAAAATATTTGCGCTAATGGTGTTTGTCGGGGTACCGCTATCAGTGATTGGAGGACTTCTCCATTGGCCTTCAGTGATGATGTTTTTGATTTATTGCCTTACGGTCATTGCGTTAGCGAGTTATATGGGCCGGGCGACGGAGAGCTTGGCCATTGTGACAGGTCCGCGTATTGGTGGACTGCTAAATGCAACGTTTGGCAATGCGGTGGAGTTGATTATCTCGGTTTTTGCATTGAAAGCGGGACTGGTAGAAGTAGTACTAGCTTCCTTAACAGGCTCGGTATTAGGCAATCTGTTATTGGTTGCAGGGTTATCGTTTTTTGTGGGGGGACTCAAGTATAAGCGCCAAGAGTTTAATGTGTATGATGCCCGTCATAACGCGGGGTTGCTAACATTTGCTATTTTAGTGGCGTTTGTGATCCCGGAAGTATTTTCGACGAATATGTCGCAAACGAAAACCTTATCGCTAAGCATTGGTATTTCCGTCATTATGATTATTCTTTATTTGGCCGCTCTGTACTTTAAGCTGGTGACGCATCGCGGCGTCTATCAGCACAAATCGGACGAAGCAGAGCATCATGAAGAGCCGGAATGGGGTAAAGGAAAAGCGATTACGATTTTAGCTCTCGCTACTGTAGCGGTTGCTTACATATCGGAAAGGCTTGTTCATACATTTGAAACAGTGGCTGAATCGTTTGGCTGGAGCGAGCTGTTTATCGGAATCATCATCGTTGCGATTGTCGGAAATGCGGCAGAGCATGCTTCTGCCATCATTATGGCGTATAAAAACAAAATGAATGTGGCAGTTGAAATTGCGATTGGGTCTACACTGCAAATCGCCATGTTTGTCGCTCCCGTGCTTGTTCTTATTTCTCTGTTCTTCCCGACAAGCATGCCGCTTGTTTTTTCGCTTCCTGAATTGGCGGCGATGGCTACATCTGTATTGCTGATTATCGTTCTTTCAAATGACGGAGACACCAACTGGTTTGAAGGAGCTACGCTTTTGGCTGCTTATATTATTATGGGAATCGGCTTTTATTTGTTGTAAAAAAAAGACTCTGCGTTTGCAGAGTCTTTTTTCGCTTGTCCTAATCGACCAAGCGATGGCGGTATTGCATCAATAGGAGGAAAAACAGCACATCTATGAGATAGTATATCATATTATTTGAATATTTTTAACATTAAAATGAATAATAATAAATTTTTTTAGGATGGATAAACGTTCTTTTTTTGAAAAAAATAACGAAGAAAGCAGCAATGGAAAGGAGTTGGTGCAATGAAAAAGTGGATCATTAGTTGTGTAATGAGCGTTCTAATGATATATTCGCCTATTTTAGCCCACGCCGCTGCATTGAAACAAGTGCTGGGCAATTCCGCTGTCGATATATCAAAGGAAAATACGTATCCGAATTCGACGCAGGATTTGCCTTATTTACAGCCGAGCTCTCTCGCTAAACAATTGCTTCAATCTGCCAATGTTAAAATTGAAAATCCAGAACTGATTCGTTTATTAAATGAATCATCAATATCAAGCACTCCGTTCTCGATTGGATATCGAGCAACGATTTATTTGGGTCAATGGCCGCTTAACTATCAATCGCTAGAGACCTCAACAAACTGGGAATATCAAAAGGTGAATACAAACTTTTTGGATAACCGCGGCGGCAAAGCAGCGCAAAAGCTGCATTATAGACAAGAAATGCAAAAGCAAATTCGCGGCGGATTAACAGCGCAAGTTCCAAGCGAGGAAGCGGTCAAAAAGATGATGTTGCTAACGGCAATGAAAAAAACCAGCTTGCCATTGTCATTTAGTACGGTGATCGGCATCGGAACGAAAAAAGACCAGTCGTATCAAGTGCCAGCGAAGAAAATGGGCTACTTATATGCATATGCTCCAGCGGTGAATGAAAAAGGAAAGGTCACATATGGAGAAGTATATATTGTCCTCAAAGGAAACAAGAAAAAAATCATGGTAAAAAATGTGACGACACAAGGAATCGGTGCCTGGATTCCAGTCCAGGACCGCCTCTCTTTTTCTTATGTGATCAGCGATCAACCAAGATAAGGGGGCTTGTTCAAAAACCTTTACAAAAGAGTGGATGGGAAAATGGGTTATTTTTCCATTTACTCTTTTTCTTTTTTCTGAAGTTCACGTGGCGGATGCCTGCAAACATGAACCGATTCCTTGGTTGGAATAGAGGAGCGCCCCAACTAGCTAAACGAAGAAGCTTGTGTCGCTCGTGTGGATAGATTCGTACATAGAACATAGTAATAAATGTCGTGTGATTTGCTCATCTCTTAATTTCAGGAAATTTCCATTTTGATAAACGGGTACTCTTTTTCAATGGTTTCCCTAAATATAAACCTCTTCCCCTTCACTTCGTTTAGAGGTGGAAAGCTTCCCGCTGGATGTGTTAAATAGAGAAAAGAGCTCGTAATGATTGTGTTCACATATTTATCCACAAAAACCATATTGATTTGCTGAGATTTTTCCTAGTTATACACATAATTCACAAAGATATAAATATGCTTTTTGTGAATAACTTCTCTACTCTGTGTATAGCTTCAAAGGATTTGCCGCTTCTCATATAAATGGTTTTATTATGACAATCACGTGAACGATATTGCAAATAAAGTAAAAATAAATTACACTAAAGATGTAATGAATTAGTGAAATGTTTCACAAAATAATGCGAAAGAACAGAACTTTATACACTTATTTTTTTAGTACGTTATGTGAAATATTTCACAAATAAAATTTGGGAGGAATAAAAAATGAGATGGTATCAGACTCCTCAAGCAGCCGTTATTTGGACCGTGATGAGAGTATGGTTGGGAATTCAGTGGTTGGAAGCAGGACTTCATAAGGTGACAGGGGAATTTGATGCGAGTGGCTTTTTACAAGGTGCTCTGGCAAAAGCGACAGGAGAAAATCCAGCTGTTCAAGGATGGTATGCTGCTTTTCTTGAAAATGTTGCGATTCCAAATGTCAAGCTATTTAATATTCTGATCCCATATGGTGAAGTGCTTGTTGGGGTAGGGTTAATCATTGGAGCGGCAACGATTCCAGCATTGCTCGCAGGAGCGTTTATGAACTTAAACTTCTTATTAGCGGGTACGGTGAGCACAAATCCCGTTTTATTAACAGCGGCAGTTATATTACTATTTGTAAGAGCAGGGGCTTACTATTTTGGAGTAGATCGATTTGCGATACCAGCTTTGAAGCAATACATTGGTCAACGTAGAACACGAACAACCCAACAAAAACGAGCAGCTGCACATTAAGGAAAGGATCTCCTCCTTAGATTGGACTCGTCCCAAAAGAGCGTGTCAGATGTCCGCTAATTTCAGAAGGGGGTATTGCCACTATCCTGAATCCTGTTTGCACCTTTTCCAGTCTACCGAACAGAAATCGAGTAAACGACAGATTGCCCTTAATGTTTCCGAACGCATCTTCTATCTCCACTTTACTCTTCGCATAAAGGTCTGCCTTCTGTTCGTCATTGAGGGCTACTTTTGTCTTTGATTTCATTTTAGTGGCAGACAAAGTCCTTTTCGGCTTTGTCTGCCATTTTACAATATCTAGGATGAATACGATGTTTATTTGATGATGCGCGCAGCTCTATTGGTAAAATCAACATCGCAATAATAGCTATTCTTAACAAGAACATTTGGGCCGAGGCATTGCACCGATGGACAGTGGCAATTCAGTTGTTGGGCAAGCGAAGAATTCATCCATCTTTCATAGGCCTCAAGCAGAGAGTGATGCTGGATATTGCCGAGTGATGGTTCGTCGCCGAAGTCCGTTACAATAATTTCTCCAGTAAAAATGTTGACATTTAAGCGGGACCGACCATCTGGATCGTTGCGCACAGTCACATTTTTGCTGGCATATAGCCGTTTCAGTAAGGCGAGATCGTCTTCGTTACTGCTGCAAGGATAAAATGGCAGCGTTCCGAAGAGCATCCAGACGTTTTCATCGCGAATATCCAGCAAATAATGAATGGCTTTCCGCAGCTCATCAAGCGACAGCGCTTCTAGAGCACTGGCAAAGTCGCTCGGGTACATCGGATGCACCTCATGCCGCTTACATTGCATTTCATGAACAATTTGATTATGAATGTTTTTTAAATGCGGCAATGTCCGTTTATTGAGCATCGTTTCGGCAGAGACGATAACTCCCATTTGTGAAAGAGCTTTGGCGTTTTCAATCATTCGTTCAAAGTAGGCTTCGCGCTGGCGGATGTTTGGCTTTCGTTCCATCATGGCAAACCCGCCTTCAACAAAATCCTCCATTGTGCCCCAGTTATGAGAAATATGAAGCACATCTAAATATGGAATAATTTTTTCATAGCGCTCTAAATCCAGCGTTAAGTTGGAGTTGATTTGTGTCCGCACTCCGCGTTCGCGGGCATATTTCAATAATGGAACGACATACTCGTTAACCGACTTGAGCGAAAGCATCGGTTCTCCGCCTGTAATACTTAACGAACGCAAATATGGAATTTCTTCCAGACGCCGGATAAGCAGATCAAGAGGCAATGCTTTAGGATCTTTCGTTTGTAATGTATAACCAACAGCGCAATGTTCACAGCGCATATTACATAATGTGGTGGTCGTAAATTCGACATTGGTTAACTGCAATGAACCGTATTGCTGAACATCCAGATAGGCCTCCCATGGGTCAAAGGATGGGCTAATCGGTTCCAGTGTTAAACGAGCCATATCATTCTCCTTTACTATTTAAAGTCCATTCATCTTCATTATAGTTGATTGTCATTTCTTGAACAATCATGTACGATGAAAGGGAGAAAGGAGAGAAACGTAGTGGGTAATGCCGTTTATGAGAAAGAAAAACAATTGAAATATCTAGAGGAGCGTTTCAACATGCTGCTGCACATGCTTGATTCGCTAGATCCAGAGGCTGCGGATTTAGAGGATATTGATCGGCTCATTGCCGTCATTGATTCGCTCGAAATGAAATATGAACAATTCAAAAAAAGCTGGTAAAAAGCCGTCATACGGCTTTTTTCTTTTTTCCAATGCCATCCGTTTTCATCCATCACTAAAAAGGAGTATAATAAAAAAGAAGTCGAACGATGGATACATATGATGAACAAAGGGGAAGGGGCGTTTAGGATGGAAAAATTTCAAGAAAGTATGTACCAGCTTATTGTTGAGACATCAACGAAGCTTCCAAAAGATGTTCGGCGGGCCATCGCTCGCGCCAAAGCAAGAGAAAATGCCGGAACTCGTGCCGCAATGGCTCTATCGACCATTGCTGGGAATATAAAAATGGCCGATGAAAATGTATCGCCTATCTGTCAGGATACAGGGCTGCCAACATTTAAAATTAAGGTTCCTGTCGGAGTGAATCAAATTCAAATGAAAGAAGCGATTCGCCAGGCGGTCGTGCAAGCGACAAAAGATGGAAAGCTTCGGCCAAACTCCGTCGATTCGCTAACAGGAGAAAACAGCGGCGACAACTTAGGAGTAGGTGTCCCAGTCATAAAATTCGAGCAATGGGAAAAGGACTATATTGATGTTCGTCTCATTTTAAAAGGCGGCGGCTGTGAAAATAAAAATATTCAATATAGCTTGCCTTGCGAATTGGAAGGACTTGGACGAGCCGGACGCGATTTAGATGGAATCCGCAAATGTATTTTGCATTCCGTATATCAAGCGCAAGGCCAAGGATGCAGTGCCGGATTCATCGGTGTCGGCATCGGCGGCGACCGTTCTTCCGGATATGATCTGGCAAAGGAACAGCTCTTTCGTTCTGTGGATGATGTCAATCCGAACGAAGAACTTCGCCAGTTAGAAGAATATATTATGGAAAATGCTAATAAGCTTGGCATCGGCACAATGGGATTTGGCGGTGAAACGACGCTTCTTGGCTGTAAAATTGGTGTGATGCATCGTATTCCGGCTAGCTTCTTCGTTTCTGTTGCCTATAATTGCTGGGCATTCCGTCGTCTTGGAGTGAAGATTCATCCAGAAACAGGGGAAATTCAAGAATGGCTCTATCAAGACGGAGAAGATGTGGATTTTGCCGAAGAATTAGAGAAGGTGGAAGAAAAAGCTTCGACAGGAGTGGGAGAATCACGTGAAATTGTGCTCGAAGCGCCGATTACAGAAGAGCAGATTCGCCAGTTGAAAGTCGGCGATGTGGTTCGCATTAATGGCATGATCTATACAGGACGTGATGCGATCCATAAATATTTAATGGATCATGATGCTCCGGTTGATTTAAATGGACAAATTATTTATCATTGCGGTCCGGTTATGCTGAAAGATAAAGAAGGCAAATGGCATGTGAAGGCGGCAGGACCGACAACAAGCATTCGCGAGGAACCTTATCAAGGTGACATTATGAAAAAATTCGGCATTCGCGCGGTGATTGGAAAGGGCGGCATGGGAGCGAAAACATTGTCCGCATTAAAAGAACATGGCGGCGTTTACTTAAATGCGATCGGTGGAGCAGCACAATATTATGCGGACTGTATCAAATCGGTTGAGGGTGTCAATATGTTAGAATTTGGTATTCCAGAAGCGATGTGGCATTTGAAAGTGGAAAACTTTACCGCCGTCGTGACAATGGACTCTCATGGCAACAGCCTTCACGAGGATGTCGAAAAATCGTCATTAGAAACATTAGCGCAATTTAAAGAGCCGGTATTTAAATAAGCGGAAAAAACAAGGGTGTAGACAAAATCCATGTTGAGCTTGTCTGCAACCACTTTACGCATCATCTATTCCTGATCGTCCTAACTTGACAAGGCTTGGCCGATAAGAAACACAGCCGAGCGAGAAAACGAATCAAGGAAGCATCATGAAAGTGTTTGATAACAGTCTGAACCGCTAGCGATCAACGCTAGCGGTTTTTTTGCAGAAAATGGATTGACTAAGCAGCTCGCATAAAGAAAACCCTAATTATAGCGAATTTATTTTTAGGGGAGGGAAACAATGAAGCGACTTGTTTTATTTTTATCTTTATGGATGGTGGCCATTCCGCTCATGTCACAGACAGCTTACGCAACTGCCAACACCCCCATTCATTGGGGATTTGCCAAAAGCAAAGATCATAAGCCGCCGTCTGCCGGAAAGGAATGGAGCGAACTGCTTGTCAAATACGATGGTTTTTATATAGGAAATACGCAAAAAAAGGAGATTTATTTAACTTTTGATAACGGATATGAAAATGGCTATACGGCACAAATTTTAGATGTACTTAAGCAAAAGAGGGTACCAGCCACCTTTTTTGTGACAGGACATTATTTAGAAACGGCGCCTGATTTGGTCAAACGCATGGTGAAAGAAGGGCATATCGTCGGTAATCACTCTTGGCATCATCCTGATTTAACGCAAGTAAGCGATGAGCGCCTGCGCAAAGAGTTGGAATCCGTACGGCAAAGAACAGCGGAATTGACGGGACAAAAAGGCATGATGTACCTTCGTCCTCCACGGGGCATTTTCAGTGAGCGAACGATGGCCGTCGCTCGTGAGCTCGGCTATTACCATGTCTTTTGGTCGCTTGCCTTTGTCGACTGGAATACCGACCAGCAAAAAGGCTGGAAATATTCTTATGATCAGATTATGAAGCAAATTCATCCAGGAGCGATTATTTTGCTTCATACCGTTTCTAAAGATAATGCGGATGCGCTTGCCAAAGTAATTGATGATTTGCGCAAGCAAGGGTATACTTTTAAAAGTCTCGATGACTTAATGGCAGAAAAAATGCGTTTTCATCCGTTGCTCTTTACCCTTTGAGCTTTTGTTCAAAGGGTTTTGTTTCGTATAATGAAAGAAAAAAGGAAGGAACGGACATGTGGCAGCAACACATAAAAGTAAGCGCTCCTTATGATTTTTCACGCGTATTGGAAAGGTTGGAGCTAGACCCTCTCACAGTGGCCGATGTTGAACGACAGCGACTGGCTGTACCGCTTTATATCCGTGATGTTCCAGTGGCGGTTTTCGTCCAAAGCATCGGTGATAAAAGCAATCCGGCGTTTTTGGTTGAAGCGGAACACGAAGAGCTGAAGGAGGAAATTGTCAAAAGAATTTCCGATGTTTTTCAATGGAATGTGCCGCTTGCGCCGATTCACCAACATTTTTTGCAAACAGAATTGCGCGAGCTGTTTCTCGAGCATGAAGGAACACCGCTCATTTTGGACTTCGACCTTTATTTTTGTCTGATGAAGTGCTTTATTCACCAACAGCTTCATTTAAAAGTGGCCTATCGTTTAACCGAGCGGTTTGTGAAAGCTTTTGGAACGGAAAGAGAGGGAATCTGGTTTTATCCGCGGCCCGAGAAAATTGCCGCGCTTCATTATGATGATCTGCGGTCATTGCAACTCAGCGGTAAAAAGGCGGAATACATCATCCATACATCGCGGCTGATGGTGGAAGGGAAGCTGCGCTTGGGCGAACTGCGGCATGCGGAGGACGCGGAAGTGGCCAACATGCTGCTCCCGATTCGCGGCATTGGTCCATGGACAGTGCAAAATTTTCTTTTGTTTGGACTTGGACGCCCTAATCTGTTTCCAAAAGCCGATATCGGGCTGCAGCGAGCCATTCAAAAATTACTTCACTTAGAAACCAAGCCTTCTTTTGAGCAAATGGAGGCACTTGCTCAAAAATGGGAGCCGTATTTAAGCTATGCCTCGCTGTATTTATGGAGAAGCATCGAATAGGAGTTGAAAGCATGGGGAAAACAGCGATTACCATTCAGAAAGGACAACAATTTCCGTTGACGATTAAGCGGCTTGGCATCAATGGGGAAGGAGTCGGTTATTTTAAAAAGCAGGTTGTTTTTGTGCCAGGAGCGCTTCCAGGAGAAGAGGTCGTGGTAGAGGCGACAACTATTCATCCAAAATACGCTGAGGCGAAGATTAAAAAAATACGCAGATCGTCCGCTCATCGCGTCACTCCGCGTTGTCCCGTTTACGAGCAGTGCGGCGGTTGCCAGCTTCAGCATTTCGATTATCAAGCGCAGCTTGAGGCGAAGCGTGATATTGTCATCCAAGCGTTTGAACGGCACTGCCGCATTCCTGTGGAAGCGTTGGAGATCAAGCCGGCCATCGGCATGGAAGACCCATGGCATTACCGCAATAAAAGCCAATTTCAAGTCGGAAAGCGGAATGAAAACGTCATTGCCGGTCTGTATGGAATGGGCTCCCATCAATTAATTGATATCGCGGAATGCGTCATCCAGCATCAAGCTACAAATCGAGTAACGGCGATCGTCAAAACGATTTTAGAGGATTTACGCATCCCGATTTACAACGAGCGGAAACGGACGGGAATTGTGCGCACCATTGTTGCCAGAGTTGGCTTTCACACAAAAGAAGTGCAGCTTGTGTTCATTACCGCCAAAAAAGAACTGCCACGGAAAGAGCTGCTGATTTCAGAGATTCAGCGCCGGCTTCCGGAGGTGAAGTCGATCATGCAAAACGTGAACGGCCAGAAAACATCGCTTATTTTTGGCGAAGAGACATTTTTGCTTGAAGGGGAAGAGTACATTCAAGAGGTGCTTGGCGATCTTTCATTCGAGCTCTCGGCTCGCGCTTTTTTTCAATTAAATCCTGTGCAAACCGTCAAGCTCTATGATGAAGTGAAAAAAGCAGCAAGGCTGACAGGGCACGAAAAAGTGGTTGATGCATATTGCGGTGTCGGGACGATCGGGCTTTGGCTCGCGAAAGATGCCGGGGAAGTGCGCGGAATGGACACGATTCGTGAAGCGATTGAGGATGCACGCAAAAACGCTGCGCGCCACGGATTTCACCACGCGGTATATACGGTCGGAAAAGCAGAACATATTCTGCCAAAGTGGGTGAAACAAGGCTGGCGCCCCGATGTGGTGATCGTCGACCCGCCGCGCACCGGCTGTGACGAAGCTTTATTGCGCACCATTCTTCAGGTCAAGCCATCCAAAATCGTCTACGTCTCCTGTAACCCATCAAGCCTCGCGCGCGACATTGACCGGCTATCCAAAACGTATCAAGTCGACTACATCCAGCCCGTCGACATGTTCCCGCACACCGCGCATGTGGAGTGTGTAGTAGCAATGCAACGAGTTGATACGTAGAAATCCTTTATTTTCAATACTTTGCGCGGTTTATGGCTGTTACTGCAGACGGCAGCGACTTCAAAAATAAGGCATTCAAAAATAAAATGGGGGGTTCTGGTGTTTGGGCCCTGGATTTGGACGTCGGGTGCGTACAGATATTCATTCACTAAATGAGTTCAATTGAATATTTCGATGCAGGAGAGTCATTGGTTGCTTAGTGAGAGCCACTTGTTAATTGAGTAGAGCTGCAGGGCTTTGACGTTTTGCAAGCTTCATCCTGCTGAAAAATTGAAGGCCCCTCGCGAAAGGGGTCTTTATCTGTTTACATATCATGGATATATGCTTTCAGGATTTACGCTATTATCCTTTCGATTGCCTTGTGGTCGGAATCGGCGATTATGTTATTACAAAGAAACTGGATGAGGGGGGATGTAAAACCAAGTACGGAAGAGTCGAATGGCAGGGCACAACCGTTCTTGATATCATATATCCATGAACATCGTTTCGATTACCAATTGGGGAAAAGGTGCGAAGTATTGAAAGTTTCTCTAAGAGGTTATTATTAAGTGGCGTAATTGCCTTAAAAATGCTAGACAAAAGTGTCGAGAAGAATTGATACAGGAAGTGAAGCGTTGTGTATATCGAATCCCGTCAACTGAGTCTGTGCTTCCATCACCGCTACTCCGTCATGATGTTTCTTTGGAAAAACGAATTCATCCATACCGATTACTTACTGTGGGATTCGATGAGCCGGGGGATTGATAAAACTAGCGTTCTACCGTTCTACTGTCATGTAGGAGAGTTGTAACAAACGAGTGACTTCTTGAGTCGTTTTTTCCGATAAATATCTGAGCAACCCAAAAGTTGAAACGATTGCGTCGCGATGCCGGTTAGACGGAAGTCCCGTATAAGAAACTGTGAACGTCAGAAAACAGGCTTGGCAACGTCGTCTTTCTATGGGAAGTTCAATCAAAAAATGAATCGACCGTATTTGTATAGCTATGAACCTATTGTTTTTGTTTTCATAACGTTTGAGTGGTCCGTCCGAAATCAGTCGGGCAGATTGAGCAATGAAGAGAGAAGGAAAGTTCAAAAGTCCATCGATCCCTCTCTTTTCGTTCTCCTTGAATAAGAAAGCATAGTAAAGTGATCAAATCTTTGGTAAACTGAGATTGCATGTTGAATTTCCTCCTATGGTGAATGGTTTGGTACCTTTACCATGCAGGAAATTCCGCCTTTTTTTCTGTGAAAATCAACGAACCATGGCCGAAGTGGTATATTCCTCGATCAAATGGGACACCCTGTTAATGACCAAAAAAGGCAATAAGAAAGCAGAGCTACCTTATTTTTAGGTATCTTGTATAGTTCTTATTTTTTTTGGTTATACTAGTGAGTTGGCTGTTCTCGAAACGGTTCTTTTCGAGAAAGCATGCAGTACACAATGATAAGTACTCGGTGCGCGATCGCAACGAGTGCTTTTTTCGTTCCTCTCCGTGATTTCAATGACCAAAACTTTGCCGCCAAACGCTGATTCTTACATCGTGATAACGCCCATGCTGCCTCGCATAAAGCCGATTTGATATGAGGATTCCCTTTGGTTGTTCGCGTGCTTTTTCGTTTTCCGGCACTTTCGTGATTGCCTGGAGCGACCCCTGCCCATGAGGCGAGGTGCTGGGAAGTCGGAAATTGTCCCATATCCACTCCAATTTCCGCGATGATGACGGCGGCCGTTTCTTTTTTGACTCCTGGGATCGTCATCAGAAGTTCCAACTCCTGCTGATCCGCTTGTAAGAGTTGGTCGATTCGATGGTCCATCTCCTGAATCAAGCTTTCCAAATACTCGATGTGCTTCCACGATTGCCGAATCATGAACAATTGATGCTCCGTTAATGTACCAAAGAGCGATTCCTGAATTTGTGCCTTTTTTTTTCTTTCATCCTTCCGTGAATGCAAGCATCGATTTCCCACTCTTCGATATACCCTTGTTTCATTAAACGATCGAGCAATTTCCGGCCAGATGCTCCAAAGATATCGGAAATCACGGCGCTAAGCTTGATATTGGAACATTCCAATACTTTGTGAATTCGGTTCTTCTCTGCAGTCAATTGCCCCATCCACTTTTTGCGCAAACGGGTCAAATCCCGCAACTCACGAATATCCGCAGGTGGCACAAAACTCTTTTCAATCAATCCATGGCGTAACAAYTTGGC
>NZ_NASY01000014.1:0-1349 GCF_002075365.1 Anoxybacillus sp. UARK-01
AGTCCTCGAAATAGCGATGAACGAAAAGATGCCTATGGTCGGATGATTCGTTCGTTTTTGAAAACAGA
Source organism: Anoxybacillus sp. UARK-01 (assembly GCF_002075365.1). Classification (NCBI taxonomy): domain Bacteria; kingdom Bacillati; phylum Bacillota; class Bacilli; order Caryophanales; family Anoxybacillaceae; genus Anoxybacillus; species Anoxybacillus sp. UARK-01. The sequence goes on from NZ_NASY01000014.1 coordinate 69, forward strand.
ATTCGGAAAGTGGTTGTTTGGTTTTCGCAACTCGATTGAGCAGACATTTAATCAGTTAAAGAATGACGGATTAGAACAGCCGCGTTGGTATGGGTTTCATCGCTATTTACTGCATGTACAATTATGCATTCTTATGCACAATTTTGAGTTTTTACTCTAGTTTTGCAACACCTTCAATACCTTTAACTTCAATTTCAATATTAATCTTCCTTTCTTTATAATTATTGGGTACCCATAACAAAATATATCAAAATTTTTTGTTTTTTCAATAAATTAATTTAAAAAACCCAACATAAAATACAAAAATTTCTTTATATGTTATAATATAATTATTGAATATGTAGAGGAGAGGATTTTTTTGAGCGGATTTACAACTATACCATTTTGGTTACTTGTTTTAATTGTAGGTATCATTATTCTAAGTATACTTGTTTCTATATATGGGATTTTTAAGAAAGTCAGGTTTTCAATATTAAACATAGTATCATTGATATTGATATCCGTTTTTCTATCCATTTTCCCACTGTATAGAACTCGGGGAAACGAATTAGAATTTTTTATATCTGAATTATTTAAAGGATCTTGGTGGGCAGTAGTAGTTTTACTTTTGTGTTTAATAAGTATTTATTGGTGGTATCATTTCTTTAAATTCTTAAATAAAAAATAGCTATGTCAAGACCAATTTTATCATCAGCTTTAGCACTTTTAATTCTTCAAAAAAATGGGAGAATTCATTTAAATAGTTTCCTTAACGGTTCGTAATGGGGATACAAAGCAAAAAAATCTTTATATAACAATTTTCTTTGCTACTTAGAAGTCTAATAATTTTCTAAATCTCTTAACAAAACTTCGACTGCCATTAGTTTAGAATCATCATTATTCTAAAAAACCGGTGGTCTATATCCCACTGTAATGCCCCCCATTGTCAAGACACAATTTCGGAAAAAATAAGTTAAGTCCTCCTTCAATTGTAATGGGGAGCGGATGCCGTTAAGCAGTCCGCGCATACACATCTGCCGGCTTGGCGTAACCCAACGCCTGATGGGGGCGTTCGGTATGGTAAAAGCGTAGATAAGCTGTAATCGCCTTGCGAAGCGCCCGAGGGTTCTCATACTCATTCAGATAGATTTCCTCATATTTGAGCGAACGAAAGAAGCGTTCCGTACGGCTGTTATCCCGTGCCCGGCCTTTGCCGTCCATCGATACGTTTACGTTGTGCTTGATCAACAAGTCCAAGTAATCCTGATTCGTAAAATGACTGCCCTGATCGCTGTTCATAAT
>NZ_NASY01000015.1:0-17500 GCF_002075365.1 Anoxybacillus sp. UARK-01
GTACGGCCCTATTCGAACCATACTTGTTCTTCCCTAACAACAGAGCTTTACAATCCGAAGACCTTCTTCGCTCACGCGGCGTTGCTCCGTCAGACTTTCGTCCATTGCGGAAGATTCCCTACTGCTGCCTCCCGTAGGAGTCTGGGCCGTGTCTCAGTCCCAGTGTGGCCGATCACCCTCTCAGGTCGGCTACGCATCGTCGCCTTGGTGAGCCGTTACCTCACCAACTAGCTAATGCGCCGCGGGCCCATCCGTAAGTGACAGCCGAAGCCGCCTTTCAACTAAAGACCATGCGGTCTTTAGACTTATCGGGTATTAGCTCCGGTTTCCCGAAGTTATCCCCGTCTTACGGGCAGGTTGCCCACGTGTTACTCACCCGTCCGCCGCTAACCGAACAGAAGCAAGCTTCTATTCGGTCCGCTCGACTTGCATGTATTAGGCACGCCGCCAGCGTTCGTCCTGAGCCAGGATCAAACTCTCCAAAAGAAAGTTGATTGGCTATTATCTTATTTCGGTTGACCATACCGAAACTTTTCGATTAACGCTTCGTTTTGTTCAGTTTTCAAAGAACTTACTGCACTTTTTATATTTTACATATATCTTTGTTTGCTGTCAACTGCTTTTTATCGGAATCAGCAGCGACGTTCTTTAATTTATCATATAATAAAACAAGAGTCAATAGCTTTTTCTAAAAAATAATGTTCTTTTATTCCGCAGCCGGAATGTAAAGAACAATGCTTTCCTTACTATAGACCTACCCTGCTAGCATTTGTTTTTAGAGATGAAGTTTATACTGTTTTTCGAAACTCGGGCTTCGTTATGCGTTTATGTAGCAAAAAATTTATTTCTAACCAAGCACATGTTAATCATCCGATAAAAGCCAATTGAAATCACTCTATTTCTCGCTTTTCTGCCACAGTCAGCAAGCCCTTTGTTTGCCGACTGAAAGCTTAAGCATGCCTTTCTCGAACAGCGAATATTTAGCGGGCAAATGAATTTGCCCGCTGGCGTTCTTGTTCAAGAAGAGAAGCAGAAAAGATGATGTTTAGGATGTTTAGCTAGATCATTCTGCATTTTTCATTAAAATAATGGATAATCACCACGTGCGATCCCTGATCTTCGAAAATATACGTCACTTTTCTCTTGCTAAAGCTCTATCATTTCTTTTTCAAATCGTATTTGTCGAAGGTAACTTCTTTTATAGAAGAATATATTTTTGAATAATCACTAAAGCAGCCACTCCGGGAATTCCTAAAAATCCAGATATAAATGATGTTAAAAGGTTAATGGGTACATGAATATTAAAAGAAGTTCCAATAGCATTTAAAACAAATAAAAATAACGCTCCGATCATTAATTTAATAGCCCCGTAACCAAAAAAACGAATGGGCTTTAAGGGTGTTCCCACAAACAACAAAAGAACAATGGCACAAAAAAACAAAGTAATCACCATTTTGGGTTCCATTATATCCGCCCCTTTATATAAAGATTGCTTGTACTACTTCAACATTATGCGTACATGACAAAAAAAGAACAAAAAAAGGAGCTTATCTCGCTCCTTTTAATGATAGACGCCGAAGCTTTGCTTCTCGAATAAGAAAAAAATATTTCGCTTCAGCAATTTTTACATCGATGAGTACTTCCTGTGAAGGCTCTATGCTTTTCTCAATAAGCTGCTTTTGTTTCATCCATTCCTCTCTCGTTACTTCCAGTTCTTCAATTAATCGCTGATCGAATTGCTTTTTTAACCATCCTTTGCGTCGCCAAAGCACGCGACTCACCTCAACTAAATTTTCTTATAATTCTCGGCGACCTTCAAGAGCCTTGGAAAGCGTCACTTCATCTGCATATTCTAGGTCTCCTCCTACTGGCAATCCATGAGCAATCCGGGTTACTTTGATGCCTGTTGGCTTCAGGAGCCTTGATATATACATAGCTGTCGCTTCTCCTTCGATGTTAGGGTTTGTAGCTAAAATAACCTCCTGCACCGTTTCATCCTGAAGACGCTTTAGCAGTTCAGGAATTTTGATATCTTCTGGACCGATGCCATCCATTGGAGAAATAGCTCCATGCAAGACATGATACAGTCCGTTGTACTCTTTCATTTTTTCCATTGCGATCACATCTTTCGACTCTTGAACTACGCAGATCGTCGTTTGGTCCCGTCTTTCATCTTCACAAATATAGCACGGATCCCTATCTGTAATATGGCCGCACACCGTACAATAAGACAAATTGCGCTTGGCGTTTACTAACGCTTTAGCAAAGTCTAATACAGTATCTTCTTTCATATCAAGGACAAAAAAAGCGAGCCGCACCGCTGTTTTCGGTCCAATTCCCGGCAATTTCATAAAGCTGTCAATTAATTTGGATATCGGCTCTGGATAATGCATGAAACATCCTCCTAGAACAGGCCTGGGATATTTAAACCTTTTGTAAATTGTCCCATCGTTTCCGCTGTCAGCTCATCTACTTTTTTCAACGCATCATTTGTTGCAGCTAAAATTAAGTCTTGCAGCATCTCAATATCCTCAGGATCGACAACCTCTTCTTTAATTTTCACCTCCAAAATTTGCTTATGGCCATTTGCAACTACAGTGACCATGCCGCCCCCAGCTGTTCCCTCTACTTGTTTTTCAGCGAGCTCTTCTTGTGCTTTTTGCATATCTTTTTGCATTTTTTGCATTTGCTTCATCATTTTTTGCATGTTTCCCATTCCACGCATCATGATCAATTCCTCCTTTAAGATTATTCTTTAATTTCGATTAAATCTTCTCCAAACAATCGTTTGGCTTCCGCAATAAGCGGATCCTCCTCCCGCCGAGGTTCTTTGTCTCTTTGCATTCCTTTTTCACGAATAAACTCTTCTCTTATCGCTCCCCATTCTTCATCAGGAACAGCGATCATTTCAACATGACGCTGCGTCAAATCAAACAAAATGGCTTCTACGTTTTCCTTTACTTGGTTCGTATTATCAGCTGCCATTTTACAATGAATTTCGTATTTAAATTTTAAAACAAATGCCTGAGGGCTTGCTGCAACTGGCTCACTTTCCTGCAATAGAGCAGCATGTGATACTTTATTTTGCTTTTTTAAAATATCGAGTACTTCTGCCCAATGGCTTTTAATTAATAATAAATCTTGGTGTGTGGCCTGCTTTAATATTTCATGAATGCGGCCGACAGGCGTTTTATATCCGCTTGTTTTCAATGGTTTTGTCGTTTTTTTCGTTTGGACAGATACAGAATCTTGAGGTGGCGCAGAAATCCCTTGTTCTTTCAAACGAAGCAGCTCTGTCTCCAGATTTTCGATTTTCTTTATCAGATGACGCATGTCTTCTGCTGCAGGTAATGATGGAGACTGGTGCTCTTGATGACAAAGCTTGACTAAAGCAACTTCTAAAAAAATACGTGGATGATTCGTCCATTTCATTTCCTGCTGACTTTTATTCAAAATTTCGATTGTTTCGTAAATAGAGGACACAGGAATCATTTGAGCAAGCTGCTGAAACTCCTGATCCACCAACACCTCTCTTATCATGCCGCTTAAATCTGGAGCTGTCTTGTATAACAGAAGATCTCGATAATAAAAGATTAAATCCTCGATCAAGCGATTTGAATCCTTTCCCTGATCCATAAATTGCTCTAAAAGCCGTAAAGCTTCCGCCACATTTTTTTGGTGAACAGCTCGGACAAGATCAGTCAACATAAAAGAAGATACTGCTCCTGTCATAGAAAGCACATCTTCCAGCAATACTTCTTCTTCGCTGAAGGAAATGGCTTGATCAAGCAAGCTTAATGCGTCGCGCATACCTCCGTCCGCTGCGCGGGCGATTGCAAATAGCGCTTCATCAGAAGCCCTAATATGCTGTGCATCGATCACTTGTCTTAATCTCGAAACGATCGAATGAGGCTGAATTCTACGAAAATCAAAGCGTTGACAACGCGAAATAATAGTAGGCGGAATTTTATGCGGCTCGGTTGTCGCTAAAATAAAAATGACATGCTTTGGAGGCTCTTCTAACGTCTTTAATAATGCGTTAAAAGCACCGATCGAAAGCATATGCACCTCATCTACAATATACACCTTATATCGTACAGAAGTAGGTGCAAATTTTACTTTCTCACGAATATCACGAATTTCATCTACTCCATTATTGGATGCTGCATCAATTTCTAATACATCTGGAATAGAACCGTTCGTGATGCCAACACAAGCTGGACATTCGTTACATGGCTCAGCTACTGGCGCCCTCTCGCAATTTACAGCCTTCGCCAAAATTTTCGCAGCGCTTGTTTTACCTGTACCACGTGGACCAGAAAAAAGATAAGCGTGGGATATTTTATTTTGAAGCAGGGCACTTTGCAATGTTTTCGTTACATGCTCCTGACCGACAACATCAGCGAATAACTGCGGCCGAAACACACGATATAGCGCTTGATATGTCACAAAAACGGCCCTCCTCTTTTCTCTTATCTTATTTATTATATAATGTCTTAATCGTTTTTCAAAACACAAAACAAAATAAAAAAACCCACTCTTTGTAAAGAGTGAGATTGACTTATGTATGGTATACCGTGCACCTTCCGTCGATTAGCTGCCCCAAGCGTTGCTTAAGCAGTTAGCTCAGTCCAGGCTCCCCCACGGCACATGGGAGCATCCGCTTACTGCTGCTTCCTTCCGGACCTGACAGGGTTCACGGAATCCCATTGCGTGGGACCCAGACGTCAACACCACTTGCTTAAGACAGACCTCACAACATACTAACCTCGGGAAGGAATTCGGTCTCGCTAGAGCGGATTGCGAGTACAGGGCACCGCTACCTCCCCACTTAGCACGGCAAATATAAGTATATCGTCTTTTTTTAAAAAAAGCAATGAATGCGGATGGTAATTTATTTGGAATGTTCGCCAGTCTTTTCATCTTTCTGTTTTTTTCTGATTCTTAGCTGTCGGAAAAAATCGCTGAGAATACGGCCGCATTCTTCTTGCCGTACACCACCTACCACCTCTGTTTGATGGTTAAACCTGGACTCTTGCAATAAATTCATCAGCGTTCCAGCACATCCTCCTTTTGGATCGCTCGCGCCAAACACCACCCTCTTTATCCTTGAAAGAACAATCGCTCCGGCGCACATCGCACATGGTTCTAATGTGACGTATAGTGTCGCGTCTTCAAGACGCCATGACCCCATCGCCTCACACGCTTGATCAATCGCTAATATTTCAGCGTGAGCAATAGCCCGTTGCTCAGTTTCCCGCAAATTATGAGCGCTTGCAATAATTTCACCATTTTTTACAATAATAGCCCCAATCGGTACCTCTCCTATTTTCTCTGCTTTTTTAGCTTCTTCAATCGCTAACTGCATATAGTACTCATCATTCATGATTAAACCCTCACTAAAATAACCGTCATTTCGCTTTTTTCTTAATCATAAAATATGAAGAAGGAAAGAGGCAACTAGGAGGGAATATATGCAAATTCATGTTGTACAGCAAGGACAAACTCTGACGGGAATTGCTCAAGCTTACAATACGACTCCTGAAGAGATTATTCGTGCCAACAAAATTGAAACGCCAAATTCACTCGTTGTGGGCCAAACCGTCGTCATTCCGATTGTTGGGAGATTTTATTGGATAAAATCAGGAGACAGCCTTTGGTCAATCGCTAGACAGTTTCAAACAACACCGCAACAGCTTGCTCAAATCAATCGTATACAAATAAACACCCCTCTACAAATTGGACAGCGTTTATATATTCCACCGCTCCCAAAAAGAAACGCTGAATTTAATGGATATGTCGAGCCGCGGACGGCGAACGTGCTTCCTGTTTTGGAGGAAAGCGCGCGGAGTGCTGCTCCATACTTAACATACCTCGCCCCATTTAGCTTTCGTATTCAAAGAGATGGAACATTAAAAGAGCCGCTTCTTAATAACTTTCCTTCTATTGCACGTGCGAATAATGTAACATTAATGATGGTAATCACCAATATTGAAAATGACCAATTTAGCGATGAATTAGGATCTATTATCTTGAATAACGAAGCACTGCAAAACCGATTTCTTGAAAACATCGTTTCTACAGCCAAACGGTATGGTTTTCGTGATATCCATTTCGACATGGAATATTTACGTCCCGCTGATCGAGACGCATATAGCGCCTTTTTACGTAAAGCTAAACAACGATTTAATCGAGAAGGTTGGTTAATGTCAACCGCTCTCGCTCCAAAAACAAGTGCTACACAAAAAGGCCGCTGGTACGAAGCACACGATTATAGAGCTCACGGCCAAATTGTTGATTTCGTTGTGATTATGACCTATGAATGGGGATATAGCGGCGGACCGCCAATGCCCGTTTCACCAATCGGTCCTGTTCGACAAGTATTAGAGTATGCGATCACCGAAATGCCTGCTTCAAAAATTATGATGGGACAAAATTTATACGGCTATGATTGGACGCTTCCATATGTTCCTGGGGGGAAATACGCCCAAGCTATTAGTCCGCAACAGGCAATCCGTCTTGCCAACCGTTATCATGCTGGGATCGAATATGATTCAAAAGCACAAGCCCCTCATTTTCGTTATCGGGACGAAAACGGAAACGATCATCAAGTATGGTTTGAAGATGCTCGTTCCATACAAGCCAAATTTGATTTAGTCAAAGAGCTCGGCTTAAGGGGCGTTAGCTATTGGAAGCTTGGTTTAGATTTCCCACAAAATTGGCTTCTCATCACTGATAATTTCAATGTTATAAAGAGGTAGAAAGCACTTGATATTCAAGTGCTATTTCTTTTATTGATCTCTCCCTTTTCTCTTATCGTATATGCTAAAATAAAACCTGTCTGTCTAAATAGACTTTGAACGATCAAGGAGGGGCGTCACATGGGGATCGTACCGTTTATTGCGGTAGAGGGACCGATTGGGGTTGGAAAAACATCGCTAGCCAAAGCTATTTCTGAACAATTTCATTATCATTTACTAAAAGAAATCGTTGACGAAAATCCATTTCTCGGGAAATTTTATGAAAATATTGAAGAGTGGAGCTTTCAAACAGAAATGTTCTTTCTCTGCAATCGCTATAAGCAATTAGAAGATATCAATCGCGATTTTCTGAAAAAACAAAAGCCTGTCGTGGCTGATTATCACATTCTAAAAAACCTCATTTTTGCAGAAAGAACATTAAGATATGATCAATATCAAAAATACTTAAAAATATACCACATCTTAACGGATGATATGCCAGAGCCTAATATGATCATCTATCTCAATGCGAGTCTCGATACATTGCTACACAGAATCAAGATGAGAGGAAGGAAGATCGAAAAAAAGATCGATCCATTGTATTTACATGAACTATCCATTGCGTATGAACGAACAATGGAATTGTTAAAAAAAGAAAAGCCGCACATTCCTATTTTACATTTCGATGGGGACAAGCTTGATTTTGTCCAGCGTAAATCAGATTTACTCTACATATTTGAACAAATCAAAAATGGATTAGAAGGAGTTAACTGCAATGAACTTACGTGAAAAATATCATATTCCACATGATGCTGTCATTACAATTGCCGGGACGGTCGGCGTCGGAAAATCAACAATGACGAAATCTCTTGCCAAAGCACTACAGTTTCGCACTTCTTTTGAAAAAGTAGATACAAACCCATATTTGGACAAATTTTATGCTGATTTTCAACGATGGAGCTTCCACTTGCAAATTTATTTTCTTGCCGAACGATTCAAAGAACAAAAACGAATCTTCGAATATGGTGGAGGATTTGTGCAAGATCGGTCCATTTATGAGGATACGGGCATCTTTGCCAAAATGCATTTTGAGAAAGGAACAATGACAAAAGTCGATTATGAAACATATACGAGCTTATTTGAAGCGATGGTGATGACTCCTTATTTTCCTCACCCAGATTTGGTCATTTATTTAGAGGGAAGCTTTGAAGAAATTTTACGGCGAATTCAAGAGCGCGGCCGGCCTATGGAGCAACAAACTCCAATAGAATATTGGAAAGAAATGTATGATCGTTATGAACAATGGATTAATAGCTTTAATGCCTGCCCTGTACTTCGCATTAATATTAATGACTACGATCTATTGGAAGACGATCAATCCATTGAGCCAATTATCGAAAAAATGGCTCACATTCTTCATCAATACCGCTGTTTAAAAAGATAACCGCCTATTCTGAGGCGGTTTTTTATAAAGCGGGCAAAGCGCAAAATAAAAAATTCGTTACAATAAAGTAACGAATTGTTTCGAATAACAATCTCCATTTATGCGCAGTGGTGCTTTAAACGAACTGATGGCGGAGGAGGAGGGATTCGAACCCCCGCGCGCCTCTCGACGCCTCTCGGTTTTCAAGACCGACCCCTTCAGCCAGACTTGGGTACTCCTCCTTATCGACAAGAATTACTTTACCATACGAAAATACATCCGTCAATACTTTTCATCCTTTTCCCCCATATTCGAAATATAAAGAAAATACTCGTGGTACCAGACAAAATTCATTCGCTTGCTATCTTTGTGCTGTGTAAATAGAAACGAACGGCATCAATAAAAAATCACAGTCGGAAGGCAAGCCAGTGACTTGCCTCCGACATTTTAAGTCATCTTTCTATTATTTTTGCCGTTACTCCTGATCCGATAATTATCGGATGACTTCTTTATTTCCCATATAAGGACGCAACACTTTTGGAATTAAGACAGTGCCATCCTCTTGCTGATAATTTTCCAAAATAGCGGCCACTGTCCGGCCAATAGCTAAACCAGATCCATTAAGCGTATGAACGTGTTCAGGTTTCGCTTTTGGATCTCGGCGAAAACGAATATTAGCACGGCGCGCTTGGAATGACTCGAAGTTGCTGCAAGAAGAAATTTCTCGGTAAGTGCCGTAGCTTGGGAGCCAAACTTCGATATCATATTTTTTAGCCGCTGTAAATCCTAAATCACCTGTGCACATGCTCATTACACGATAAGGCAGTTCTAGCAACTGCAGCACCTTCTCAGCATGGCTCGTTAATTTTTCTAGCTCCGCATAAGAGTCCTCAGGCTTCACAAATTTTACAAGCTCCACTTTGTTAAATTGATGCTGGCGAATTAGTCCTCTTGTATCGCGGCCAGCTGAACCTGCCTCTGAACGGAAGCATGCACTATATGCCACATAGTTGAGCGGCAAGTCTTCTGCTGATAAAATTTCGTCGCGGTGCAGATTAGTCACAGGCACTTCTGCCGTAGGAATTAAAAAATAATCCTCGCTTTCAATTTGAAACGCATCCTCTTCAAATTTGGGCAATTGACCTGTTCCTGTCATGCTAGAACGATTTACAATATATGGAGGGAGCACTTCTTCATATCCATGCTCTTCTACATGCAGATCAAGCATGAAACTAATAAGCGCTCGCTCTAACCGAGCACCTAATCCTTTATAAAATACAAATCGGCTTCCTGTCACTTTCGCTGCACGCTCAAAATCCAAAATGCCAAGCTGATCAGCAATTTCCCAATGTGGCTTCGCTTCAAATGAAAACGCACGAGGTTCTCCCCATTTGCGGATTTCCACATTATCCTCTTCAGATTCCCCGATCGGCACAGATTCATGTGGAATATTCGGAATCGAAAGCAATAACATCTCTAACGTCTCTTCGACTTGTCGCAATTCATGATCCAACACTTTAATGCGATCGCCAACTTCACGCATTTCAGTGATCAAATGATCAGCATCTTGCTTTTCCCGCTTTAAAATAGCGATTTGTTGAGATACCTCGTTCCGTTTACTTTTTAGCTCCTCTGCTTTAGCAATGAGCTCCCTCCGCTTCTGATCAAGCTCTTCAAAACGAGTAAAATCCGTTAAATCTTCACCACGATGTTTCAGCTTTTCTTTCACTTCCGCTAAATTCGTGCGCAAAAATTTCAAATCTAACATCTCTTGTTCCTCCTTTTTTATTCCTAAAATAAAAAACTCTCGTCCCCTTATTAAACCAAGGGACGAGAGTAACCCGCGTTGCCACCCTAATTGAAGACAAAATGTCTTCCACTCAAATTGGTAACGGCTTGACACCGGAAATGCTTACTTGCGTTCAAGCGTTCGGCATTTCGCTCAAGGATGGATTCACAAGCGTTTCCCATCGGTTCGCACCACCCACCGATTCTCTGAAGAGAAACATTCCTGCTACTATTTCCTTTCATCACTTTAACGCTCATTCACTTTTAATAAAAATAATGTACTACAAGGTTCGGCAAGATGCAATGGTTTTATTCCATCGATTCTTTAACCATATTTATAAAATACTGTGTCATTCGATAATCTTCTGTTAATTCTGGATGGAAAGAGCATCCTAAAAATTGTCCCTGTCTCGCAGCGACTATTCGTCCCTCGTGCTTTGCTAAAATTTCTACCTCTTCTCCAACTTCAACAATATGTGGTGCACGAATAAAGACACCAACAAAATCATCAGCGACTCCAGTAATTGACAGTTCCGCTTCAAAGCTTTCCCGCTGACGGCCAAATGAATTCCGTTCAACAGTAATATCCATTAAACCAAGATGTGGTTCATCATATCCAACAATACGTTTAGCTAACATAATCAAGCCTGCGCACGTTCCAAAGATGGGTTTACCTTGTGCAGCAAACTCCTTTAACGGCATTATAAAACCGTATTGATCCATTAGCCGACGCATCGTCGTACTCTCGCCACCTGGAATAATAAGACCATCGATTTCTTGAAGCTGCTCCATTTTTTTGATGACAGCCGCTTCAGCTCCACACGATTCAATCGACTGAACGTGCTCTCGGACAGCTCCTTGCAAACCTAAAACACCAATTTTTATCATCTTAACCTTCTCCCTTGATTACCAGCCGCGTTCTTGCATGCGTTGTTCAGGTAATAACGACGAAATATCGATTCCTCTCATCGCCCCGCCTAACCCTTTAGAAAGATGAGCAATTAGTTCATAGTCTTCGTAATGAGTCGTTGCTTCAACAATCGCACGCGCATATTTCTCCGGATTCTCTGATTTGAAAATACCAGACCCTACAAATACGCCATCTGCTCCTAAGTACATCATTAAAGCAGCATCCGCAGGAGTCGCTACTCCACCCGCTGCGAAATTAACTACAGGTAACCGGCCTAATCGTTTAATCTCAAGCAGCACTTCAAACGGAGCGCCGAGATTTTTTGCTTCTGTCATCAACTCATCTTCACTCATGCTCACAACTTTACGCACTTGAGCATTCACTTTGCGCATATGGCGGACAGCTTCAACAATATTTCCTGTTCCCGGCTCTCCTTTTGTCCGCAGCATCGATGCGCCTTCAGCAATCCGACGAGCTGCCTCCCCTAAATCTCGACATCCGCACACAAATGGTACGGTAAATTGGCGTTTATCAATATGGAATTCTTCATCAGCAGGAGTCAAAACTTCACTTTCATCAATATAGTCTACCCCTAACGCTTCAAGAACTCTTGCCTCCACATAATGACCAATACGCGCTTTCGCCATTACCGGAATGGAAACAGCTTTCATTACTTCTTCCACTACAGTTGGATCTGCCATACGAGCAACACCGCCTGCAGCCCGGATATCAGCTGGCACGCGCTCCAATGCCATAACCGCTACAGCTCCAGCAGCTTCTGCGATTTTTGCTTGTTCAGCATTTACCACATCCATAATAACGCCGCCTTTTTGCATTTCCGCCATTCCGCGTTTGACACGCTCTGTACCTGTAATAGCCACTTGTGATTCCTCCTAATAACCTCATGTAATCGTATTTTTTCATGAAAAAAGAAAGAAAAGCGATAAGAAATAATTTAATTACATTTTCTTATTTTACCTCAATTTTTTTAAAAATCACAATAAAAAAAGTAAAAAGCTCCTCCTGCTTGAGGAGGAAGCTTTTTAAAACCAGCCTTTGACCGTCTTTGTCACACTTGTCCAAATATCGCTGAATAAACCGCCGATTCCTCTCATCATCAATACAAATCCATTTGCTTTTTCCACGCTTTGTTTAGCTACAACATCTACCTGTACGGCACTTTTCCCATTTGGTGTCAAATAATCATCATCATTAGCTCCCGTATACCGCACCGTCATGTATCCAACTTTTTCGCCTTTTTTGATCGGTGCTGTTAACTCTCCATCTTTATTGAGCTTTTTCTTGTCAAACACATATACTGGCTTATAGTTTTTGTCTTCCCCATTTTTTATGACAAGAGAAAGGGTTTTTTTCGTGACAACAGCTACTGATTTTTCCTTTCCCTTCGTTACAGGCAAAGTAGCGTCACCTTTTTGTTGATACCCTGCTGGATAAAGTTCTTTTAATGAATAGTTGCTGAACGCATAATCCAATAGCTTTCTCGTTTGCTCGAATCGAGCATTAATGGTCGATTTGCCATTGCTTTTTGCATTCATAACAACCGTAATAAAGCGAACACCGTTTTTCTCCGCCGTTCCTGTAAAGCAGTAGCCAGCAAAATCTGTATATCCTGTTTTCAATCCGTCTACTCCCTCATAGCCATAAACAAGACCTGGCAGCATCCAGTTCCAATTGTCCATTTTAATTTGGTCGTCTGTGCCTTCTCTAAATGTTTTTTTCGTTATGCTCGAGGTTTCTAACACTTCAGGATACTCTTTAAGTAAATGGTAAGCTAACGTAGCAACAGCACGAGCTGACATAACATTTTCTTCGCTTGCTTCTGTTCCTTGTGGATGAAATCCTTGTAAATCTTGATTGCTTAGTCCTGTCGCATTGACAAATTTATAACCTTGTAACCCCAGTTTTTTCGCTTTTTCATTCATCATTCTGACGAAGTTTTCCTCTGAACCGCCTACAATTTCAGCGATAGCAACTGCAGCGGCATTAGCAGAATAGATCGCCATTGCCTCATAAAGCTCACGAACGGTATACTTTCCATCTTTTCTTAGTGGAACATTAGATAGATCGCGATCTTGTGACAGACGGTATACATAATCACTTGGTGTATATTCTTGATCCCATTTCACACGTTTTTGTTTCACTGCTTCTAATAACAAATATTCTGTCATCATTTTTGTCATACTTGCGATTCCAAGAACGGTATCAATATTCTTTTGGTACAAAATTCTTCCTGATCCTGCATCAACAAGTATCGCCGCATCCGCTTCAATATTTATCGGATCCTGCGCCGCCTCCACTTTTTGATTCAATGGAAAAACCGTTGCTAGCAGGAACACTAAAACTAATCCTATTATTATACTTTTCTTTCTTTTCACTTTTACACCCTCCTTACACAAACGTTATTGTAACATACTCCTATACAAAAAAATAGACGGAGGAACCTTCCTCCGCTTCAAGCGATCGAAATGCAACTTGGCATACTAACATTTTCGCTTCTTCTTCGACTAAGCGACTATTTGATTTCGACAGTCAGGTGGCCAAACAACAACGTCTTCCAGATAAATGCATTGTTGCTCGTCTCTCTGTCACACTTTGGCGTGACGAAGGCAAGTCTATGACTTGCCTCTGACAGTCAAAAAATGGAGCGGCTTCTTTCCAATCGCGCTATAACTTTCATATAAAGCTTGTACACTGAAAAAACTACTAATGTTACATCAACAGGCAAATCATTATGAAATGGAATAGTTTGGAGCTTCTTTTGTGATTTGTACATCATGCGGATGGCTTTCCCGCAATCCTGCACCTGTCATGCGAATAAATTGTGACTTCTCGCGCAATTCTTCTAGATTTTTTGTTCCACAATAGCCCATTCCGGATCTTAAACCACCGACAAGTTGATAAATCGTATCGGCAAGCGGTCCTTTATAAGGCACACGACCTTCGATTCCTTCCGGAACAAATTTTTTATTATCTTCTTGGAAGTAGCGGTCCTTACTTCCTTTTTCCATCGCTGAAACAGATCCCATTCCACGGTACACTTTAAAACGACGGCCTTGATAAATTTCGGTTTCTCCAGGGCTTTCTGTTACCCCAGCTAAAAGGCTTCCAAGCATTACGGCATGAGCGCCAGCTGCTAGAGCCTTCACAATATCGCCTGAATACTTAATTCCGCCATCTGCAATAATTGGAACACCGTATTTGCGCGCCTCTGTCGCACAATCATAAATAGCTGTGATTTGTGGCACTCCTACACCAGCAACAACGCGCGTCGTACAGATCGAACCTGGTCCAATTCCCACTTTGATAATATTAGCCCCAGCCTCAATTAAATCTCTTGTCGCTTCTGCCGTAGCCACATTTCCTGCAATAATATTTAGCTTCGGATACTGTTCGCGGATTTTTCGTACTATATCAAGAACACCTTTTGAATGGCCGTGAGCCGTATCTACAACAATTACGTCCACATTGGCCTCAACTAATTTTTTTACACGAATCATTGTATCAGCTGTTACCCCAACAGCAGCACCAACTAATAAACGGCCTTTTTCGTCCTTTGCTGAGTTCGGAAACTCAATCACCTTTTCAATGTCTTTAATCGTGATTAATCCTTTCAAAACGCCATTTTCGTCAACAAGAGGCAATTTTTCAACCTTATATTTTTGCAAAATCTTTTCTGCCTCTTCTAAAGTAGTACCTACAGGAGCTGTAATTAGGTTTTCCTTTGTCATGACATCGGAAATTTTTATGGAGTAATCTTGAATAAAACGTAAGTCTCGATTGGTAATAATGCCGACCAGCTTTTGTTCTGTTTCATTATTAACAATTGGAACACCGGAAATGCGATATTTGCCCATCAAGTGCTCCGCATCATATACTTGATGATCTGGAGTCAAAAAGAATGGATCAGTAATTACTCCACGTTCTGAACGCTTAACTTTGTCTACCTGCTCTGCCTGTTGTTCGATTGACATGTTTTTATGAATAATTCCTAATCCACCTTGGCGAGCCATTGCAATCGCCATTTCTGCTTCAGTAACGGTATCCATCCCTGCACTGATAATGGGAATATTTAACGATAACGTTGGAGTAAGTTGAGTTTTAACATCTACATCTCGAGGCAATACTTCTGATTTTGCAGGAATAAGAAGAACATCATCAAAGGTCAATCCTTCTTTTACAAATTTAGATTCCCACATGTTTTATCCTCCTCATCCGGAAATATTATTAGTAGCTTAACAACTGGTTAAAATACTGTCAAGGAATCAAGGAAATGTTCGATTTTTCTTTCAATTTTATCATTTCAACGAAAGGGGAATGGTCAATGTTACATAGCGAGGAAGTTTGGATGAAATTTTCCTCTTTCCATTCTACAAGCATGGTTCAACAATTGTTATACCGTTGTTATTCCAAGACGGGAAGAGAAGACGCAAAACAAAAAAGTTATGCAAATGGCTACGCTTTTCTTTACTATTTACAGCATGGTCAAAGCTTTTATCTGACAGCTCGAACAGCTCCTCTCTCCATTCAACCTGTCCTTTTATTTTATGGAATGGTCCAGCTTTTAAAAGCTTGTATTCTTACTGTAGATGCTGATTATCCCATGTCATCATCTGTTTTAGCGCATGGTGTTTCAACAAGAAAGCAAAAAAAACAAAATTATAATTTTTTCAATGACGAAGTAAAAGTTCAAAAGCACGGATTGTTTACTCATTTTTCTGAAAAAATGTTCCATGTGAAACATATGGCTGGAGAAAAATTTCAAATGCGTTCTTTATTAAAGCGCATTAGCGAGCTTCACGAATTGTTTGAAGTCTACTATGGGGCTAAGCTATCAAGGAAAGTCCATTACGATCCTTTTCGACAATGCATCCTCATTCCAGTTACTATTTTAGACGATTACCATATGACATTTTCTCATTTCATAAGCCATGTCATTCCAGAATGGCACTGGATTCAAAAAGAATCTGTTGAAATAGAGGGGAATTATATTAAAGCCATTTGTACTGATCAATTAAAATCATTAGAGCATGAACCGTTTATGTTTGATTTGAGCACGAAAACATATCGTCTTCCGACACAACGCGAAGAGATATTTCAAAAACAGGAGGTTATATTTCATTATTTATTATTATATAACTTAAGCATGATCTCTCGATATGAAACAGAATGGTGGAGTGAATTGCTACATTCCTATTCGAGCGAAGCCTATCCGTTTATCCATAAGTTTTTATCTGTAACATTTGAAAAAGTCCCTTTTTTATTGTATGAGTATTTAGCTTTAACTAACTGATCGTATTTTGCAACAGTCGCTTGTCGAGATCCATTCATGAGTCCCCGGATCTCTGATCTTGGCCTCTACTACAATAAGTACATGATAAAAAAGTTTGTAGAGCGGCCGTTGACCACCAAAACATATATATATAAATCCAAGTTCTTTTTTGGGCATACGGTTATCTCGTCTCTGAGCCGTCTACACTGAAAATAGGATAGACGGACAGGAGTGGTAGAGATGAAAACTTGGCAAATTACAGAGACACACGGCTGGACCATTGATACATTACGCCAACAAGAAAAACAATCCAAACACACATGGCAGTACAAGCAAGTGGCTTCCATTCGGATGGTGATGGAAGGATACAAGGGCATTGAGGTTGCTGCTTGCCTCGGTTTGAATCGCAAAAGCGTATCCGAATACGTTCGTCTGTTTTCAGAAGGCGGTCTCGATCAGTTGTTGAGCCGGAACTTCAATTCGCACAAGCCTACCTACTTGTCTCTGGAAGAACAAGATGAGTGGATCGCCATCGTGAGTGAACAAACACCATGTGAACTTGGGTTTGCGCAAGAGTCGTACTGGAATACGAAACTGATCCAAACCTTTCTCATGAACCGATTTCATGTGGGAATGTCAAGGGAAGGTATTCGCCTCATGGTGCATCGACTCGGCTTTCGCTATACGCGACCGACGTATGTCCTGATCAAAGCTAACGAACAAAAACAACAGAATTTCCAAAGTGAGCTGAACATGATAAAAAAAACGTGATGACCGACTGCTGTGTTCTGTTATATGAAGATGAAAGCCATATCCGTGATGTCCAAACCCTACGGCAGCCGAAAGGAAAACAAAAACAAATGCCGGTTTCTGAATCTCAGACAACACTTCACCTGTTTGGCGCGGTGAATCCAGAAGAAGGAGAGGTATTCTGCATGGAAACGGACACGTGTAACACCCAAACATTTCACCAGTTCTTGAAATACTTGCTTCCATGCCATCCGCAAAAGCATCTCATTCTGGTGCTGGACCATGCTCGCTACCACCACGCCCTTGCACTGCGTCCTTTTTTGACTAAACACGAAGACAGGCTGACACTTTTCTTCTTGCCGCCTTACTCGCCTACTCTCAATCTTATGGAACGGAGTTGGAAGTGGCTTAAGGAAGTGGTACTGTCAAATCGATACGATAAGGACCGTGCAGACTTGCGAGACGGAATGAAATATATGTCCGTTTATTAACTTGGATTTATATATAAACAAAGGACCTGACTAAACGTGACGTTTAGTCAGGTCCTATTGTTTGTTTGCCTAGCAACGTCCTACTCTTGCAGGGGCGTTAGCCCCAAC
>NZ_NASY01000016.1:0-52681 GCF_002075365.1 Anoxybacillus sp. UARK-01
GATATGGACATGAAAGGAAAATTTTTAACAATAATTAATAAAAAAGATTTTGGTGAATCATTTTTACCTATAAAGAATCCAGCCTATTTTGACTACAACAAACAATTAAAAGGATTTTTAGTGTCTAATCCTCAAAACGGAACATTACAATTTATGAAAAATGGTAAAATAGTTAAGAAACTTAAAGTTGGTGAAAATAGTAGCATAGTTAAGTCTGTGCAAAAATAAAACTTTGGCTATCTGTTTGAATGAAGCTAAAATCAGCCAGTATAAAAAAAGAACTTTTTTCCTCTAATAAAAGCTGTTCCCATAAAAAGTTGATGACTCTTTATTTGGAGTTCAGGGGTTATCTAATAGGGAAAAAGGTCAACTTCAGTCATTTGAAGAATTGAACGAACGATGCCCGTAAAAACACGGCTGAAAGGCAAGTGCAAGTGCACACACTTGCCTTTTCGTCATGTGAATGCGTGATGAAGGTCATGAACACCCCCGCTTTGGTTCTGTGAAGCGGGGGTGTTCGTCCTCTATTAAACAAAAAAGCCATCACTTTTCAGCGCATATTACAACTGCTGCCTCCAAGTTACTCAAAGACTGGTGCCATATATTCATACTCAAAGGTTTGGAGGAATTGGCGAGCTGCTTTTGACAGACGGCGGTTTTTAAGCCAAATCACGGCAGATTCTGATTCAATCTTGCAATCTTCAATTTCACTAATTTTTAAATCGGTTAAAGGGAAGGAGCATAATGTCGACTTCGGAAGCAGCGCCACTCCTACTCCTGCTCTTGCAAGAGAGAGGAGCATGGCGGCATCAGGGCCTTGACAAACAACATTCGGTTCAAATCCATGCTTTCGACATGTATCGATCACGAGCTCATAAAGGCCGACACCGCTAACTCGGTGTAATAGGATTAATGGAATATGCTTGAGTTCCTGGATTCGCATCTTTGGGCTGACAGGCCAGTGTTTCGATGAGATCACGACAAAATGATCCGCGGGCAACATAAGCAGCGAAAAGTCATGCAGGTCTAAAGGGAGGCGGACGATGGCAAGTTCGATTTCGCGGTTTCGTAAATTCTGCGCCAGACGGAATGAATCTCCCTCATATAACCGAAAACGAACCTTTGGATATTGTTCACGAAACTGCCGAATGCGTTCCGGTATGTAAGCAAAGCATGTTTTGACGGATCCGATCGATAAGATTCCCTTAATGCCTTGCCCCACTTCTTTTACTTCTGTAATGGTATCATCAAGTTGATGCAGCAGCTCTTTTGCTCGTCTATACAAAATTTCCCCGGCTTCTGTCAGCTCCATATTTTTTCCGTTCCTTTCCATCAAAAGAACGCCTAGCTCATCTTCGAGAGATTTCAATTGGTAGCTTAGCGGAGGCTGGGCCATATGGAGCTTTTTGGCTGCTCGAGTAATCTGTCCTTCCTCCGCAATGGTTGAAAAATAACGAAGCTGCTTAATATCCATTACAGTCTCCATCCTTTCCATTAAGTATATTTTTTTTGTATAGAGCATTAATTTTTTTAGTATTTTTCATATAGATTAACACATGATACATTTGATTTGTAAGATATTTCAGATAAAATGAAATTTTCCAACTAAAAGAAACGAGGGAGAGCGAGAAGATGGGAAATTTGGAAGCGGTTAAGAAAAAATTGCGAGGTTCCATTGCTCCGATTATAACCCCGTTTAACGAGGATGGTTCGATTGATTTTGAAACGCTGGAGCAATTGATCAACTGGCATATTGAGAGCGGTAGCCATGCGATTTCTGTAACGGGAACAACGGGGGAGCCGAGTTCATTGACGCTTGAAGAGCGCGTACAAGTGATGAAAGCAGCGGTTAAAGCGGTGAACGGTCGCGTTCCTTTCGTACCGGGTACAGGTTCGACTAATCATGCTGAAACGCTTTATTTAACAAAGATAGCACAAGAAATTGGCGCCGATGCGGCATTAGTAATTGTTCCATATTATAATAAACCATCTCAGCATGCCCTTTATAAACACTTTAAAGCGGTAGCTGATTCCGTGGATATTCCGATTATTGTCTACAATATTCCAGGAAGAACAGCGGTCAATCTTGAAGTGAAAACACTTGCGAAATTGCGGGAAGATTGTCCAAACATTATCGGGGTGAAGGAGTCCAACAAGGATTTTGAACATGTAAACCGAGTGTTGCTGGAATGCGGAAGAGATTTTCTCCTTTATTCAGGCATTGAACTGTTATGCTATCCAATGTTGGCGATTGGCGGGGCGGGATATATAAGCGCCACAGCTAATGTCGAGCCGAAGAAGGTAGCCGAAATGTACAATGCTTGGAATGCAGGCAACGTCCAACGCGCATTGGAGCTTCATTATGAGTTAATGCCATTAAATGATGTGCTCTTTAAAGACACGAATCCCGCTCCTGTAAAGGCGGCATTAGGCATGATGGGGAAAATTAAACCGGTTCTTCGTCTGCCAATGGACTTACCGACACAGGCTTTGCAAGATGAAATCCGCGAAGTTCTCAAGAGATACGTAGATTTGCCGGAGGAAGTTTCATCGAACTCATGAGACGGTCCTTTTCCATAACATCATAAAAAATAGGGTAAAGGGATGTGAAAAAAGATGGAGAATCAAGGAATAGCCGTTCAAAAATCGGCTCATAAGCAAGTAGACGATGTCCAGCACTATATAAACGGGAAATTTGTAGAGGGCCGGTCAGGAACCAGCTTTGATAACATCAATCCTTTTACAAATGAAGTGATCAACCGTGTAGCAGAAGGCCGCCAGGAGGATGTAAATGAAGCGGTGATGGCAGCGAAAAGAGCGTTTGAGCATGGCCCGTGGGGAACGATGAAAGTGGAAGCGCGAATGAAGTATATAAATCGTATCGCTGATCTGATTGATGAAGAAATTGAGGAAATTGCCTTTTTAGAAGCGCTGGATACGGGACTTCCGATAAGTCAAACGAAAAAGATGACAGCACGGGCTGCGGAAAACTTCCGCTTTTATGCAAGAATGGTTCAAGCCAAATTGCACGGCGAGTCCTACCTGGTTGACAAAGAATTCATCAACTATACCATTTACAAGCCGCTTGGCGTGATTGGACTGATTACACCGTGGAATGCTCCTTTCATGCTGGAAACGTGGAAAGTCGCACCGGCATTAGCAACAGGCAATACAGTCGTATTGAAGCCCGCAGAGCTTTCGCCGTTAACAGCTAATAAACTGGCCGAAGTGATTCATAAAGCCGGTCTTCCAGAGGGGGTATTTAATGTTGTCCATGGTTTTGGAGAAACGGCAGGAGCCGCTCTTGTTGCGCATCCAGATGTGAAAGCAATTTCTTTTACAGGTGAAACTACAACAGGCTCGATCATTATGAAAAATTCAGCGGATACATTAAAAAAAGTATCGATGGAGCTTGGTGGAAAATCGCCATTCATTGTATTTGAAGATGCTGATTTAGAGAGGGCGCTTGATGCCGCCGTATGGGGAATTTTCTCGTTCAACGGTGAACGCTGTACCGCAAACTCTCGCGTTTTTCTTCATAAAAACATTAAGCCTCAATTTGTAGAAGCATTAAAAGAGCGTGTAGCCAACATCAAAATAGGAGATCCTTTAGATCCTGCTACACAGCTGGGACCTTTAATTGAAAAAGCCCATTTTAATAAAGTGCAGAGCTACATCGAACTGGCAAAAGAAGAAGGATGTGAGGTGGTACAAGGGAGCGTGCCTGAGGAATTAAGGGAAGGGAACTTTGTCCCGCCAACCTTATTATTAAATGCCAAAAATGAAATGAGAGTATGCCAAGAAGAAATATTTGGCCCTGTGATGGCCGTTATTGAATTTGAGACAGAGGAAGAAGTGATTGCAATGGCCAACGATGTAAGATATGGACTTGCAGGCTACGTCTGGACAAACGATATTAAAAAAGCGCATCGTGTGGCACATGCGGTCGATGCCGGAATGCTATGGATTAATGCTCAAAATGTAAGAGATCTTCGCATTCCGTTTGGCGGTACGAAAGATAGCGGAATTGGCCGAGAAGGCGGACATTATGCCATTTTCGAATTTTACACGGAGCCGAAAGTGATTCATGTAGCAATTGGGGATCACCATATACCTCAATTTGGAAAAAAGAAATAGAGAATCAAAGAAGCAGATAGAATAACAATGGATCGGTGATGAAGGGAATTTCCAAAGGAGAGAGTGAGATGCCAGCTAAAACAGGAAAACAATATATTGAGAGAGTGGATGAGGCGCAGGCAGTTGTCTGGATTAATGGCGAACAAGTAAGAGGAAAGATTTCTGAGCATCCTGCTTTTAAAGGAGTCATGAAAACGCAAGCAGAGATGTATGATATGCAACATGATCCCGCCAAGCGAGATTATATGACATATGTATCGCCAACAACAGGAGAACGTGTAGGGACTTCATTTATCCAGCCAAGAACAAAAGAAGATCTTGTGATGCGCCGCAAGATGATGCAAGAATGGGCCAAATATAATGGAGGAATGATGGGACGTTCTCCAGACTATCTTAACGTTGGCATCATGGCTTACGGCGCAGCTGCCAAAATGTTTGGGAAACAAGATCCGTTTTACGCTAAAAATATGGAAGAATATTACGAGTATTGCAGAGAAAATGATATTTCTCTCACTCATACGCTCATTCAGCCTCAAGTCAATCGGGCGGTCAACGCCGCACAGCTGCCAGATCCTTATATTGCCGCTCGGATTGTGAAGAAAACATCGGAAGGAGTGGTGATTCGCGGAGCGCGTTTGCTTGCAACGCAAGGGGGAATTACAGATGAAATTATGGTATTTCCTTCGACTCTATTAAAACAATCCGAAGAAGAAAACCCATATGCTTACGCATTTGCAATTCCCAATAACACCCCCGGGTTAAAATTTATTTGCCGTGAATCATTCGATTACGGAAAATCCCACTTTGACCACCCGCTAGGATCACGCTTTGAAGAAATGGATACGGTTGTTGTTTTTGATGATGTGGTGGTGCCGTGGAACCGCGTATTTGCACTTGGTGATGTAAGCGTTTGCAACCAGGCGTACAACGAAAGCAATGCCGTTGTTCATATGACGCATCAAGTAGTCGCTAAAAACATTGTGAAAACGGAATTTGTGTTAGGAATTTTACAACTAATGGTGGAAACGATCAACATCGGACAGTTCCAGCATGTCCAAGAAAAAATGTCCGAGGTGATTATCGCGTTAGAAACGATGAAAGCCTACATGACAGCAGCGGAAGCGAACGCAAAAATAGATAAATGGGGGATTATGACGCCTGATTTTACGCCACTAAATATTGCTCGCAATTATTATCCAAAGATTTACCCTCGATTTAGTGAAATTATGCAGCTATTAGGTGCTAGCGGTTTAATGGCTATTCCGTCAGAAGCAGATTTTAAGTCAGACATTCGCCCAGATTTAGATAAGTATTTGCAAGCGGCGAATGGAGAAGCTTACCATCGTGTGAAATTGTACCGTCTTGCTTGGGATGTTTGTATGAGTGCATTCGGCACAAGACAAACCTTATATGAGCGCTTTTTCTTTGGCGATCCTGTCAGAATGGCGAGTGCTTTATATAACGGCTATGATAAGCAAGAATATGTAGATCGTGTGAAAGAGTTTCTCGACCGTTCAGAACAGATGATTCAAAATAATTAAATTCTTTGCGATAGAGGGTTGTGAGATGGTTTTTCAGTTCATCATCTATTGACGAGTTGCCGCAACTAGATCATGAAAGCTAGCAAGAAATCACGGGAAGCCTATATAGATACGACTAAGGAAACGTACAGCCCATTCAAGAAGAATTTCTATAAGTCTCGACGGTTGGCAAAAAGTGGCTGGGTACGTCAAAGTATGGCCGAGTCCCAAACAACCAATCGCTTACAGGTGTCAATAGGCGAGGGTGGTCGGTTGTCCGACCGTCGAAAAGTGTAGTGAAGGTATTACCACATTCAATAAGTGGGGGAGTTGGTAGGATGGAATTTAATATTATCCGCATTGCGAGAGTAGTGATTAACGTCACGGATTTAGATCGTTCGAGAGATTTTTATGTAAACGCTTTAGGTTTTGTTGAAACAGAGTGTGACGGAGAACATATTTATTTAAGAGGATTAGAAGAGCATACGCATCATAGCTTAGTGTTAAAAAAATCAGATCAACTTGGTGTTCATGCCCTTGGATATAAAGTGGCGTCAGAAGCCGATTTAGATAAATTAGCCGCGTTATTTCAAGCAAAAGGCTTGAAAACGAAATGGTTGGAAGAAGGAACGCAATATGCGATCGGCAGAGCATTGCATGTCCATGATGTATCCGGGATGCCATTGGAGTTTTTCTGCAAAATGGATCGGGTGGAGCGGATGCTTCAACGTTATGATCAGTATAAAGGGGCGAGAATCCAGCGCATTGACCATGTAAACTGCATGGTTCCTGATGTAGAAAAAGCCTATGACTTTTTTATGAAAGAATTAGGATTTGCTTGCTCTGAGTACACCGTGACAGAGAAAGAGCGGATTTGGGCAGCATGGCTCCACCGAAAACAAGGGGTACACGATCAAGCTTTTATGAACGGAGAAGGTCCGCGCCTTCATCATATCGGCTTTTGGCTGCCAGATCCATTAGCATTAATCCATTGTTGCGATATACTGGCTTCTATCGGCTATGCAGAAAGTATTGAGAGAGGACCAGGGCGCCACGGACTTTCCAATGCCTTTTTCCTTTATTTAAGAGATCCGGATGGTTATCGAATTGAGCTTTACAACGGGGACTACTTGACAAGTGATCCCGATTTTATTCCGATTCGTTGGGAGTTAGATGACCCGAGACGTCAAACATTTTGGGGGCATAAAGCTCCAGAAAGCTGGTTTAACGAAACGTTTCCGTTTTTAGACATTGATACAGGAGAACCGATTCCTGTCTCCAAAGCGACTTTAGAAAAAATTAAACCAGAATTTATCCTATAGCTGCTTGTCCATGGGATCAAACAGAACGAAGGGGGGATGAGCAGTGGATGATCGGACATTTAGAAATGCAATGGGAAAATTCGCGACAGGAGTAACGGTAATCACAACGGCAGTAGATAGGGACGTTCATGGAATGACAGCCAATGCATTTATGTCGGTTTCTCTTAACCCTCGATTAGTGCTCATTTCGATTGGGGAAAAAGCGAAAATGCTAGAAAAATTGAATCAGTCAGACGCATTCGCTGTCAATATCTTGTCTGAAGATCAGAAGGAATTATCCATGCAGTTTGCAGGACAAATACAGAAAAAGCGCGAGGTAACATTTGAGTGGCTACATGGTATTCCTATTTTAAATGGTGCTTTGGCCAATATTGTCTGTCATGTTTATAGCAAGCAGCTGGCGGGAGACCACACGTTATTTATCGGAGAAGTCATCGATGTGGTTGTGGGGGAAGGGACGCCGCTAACCTTTTTTGCCGGAAAGTATGGAAAAATTGCAAATATATAAAATCGCATGTAGCAGGAGGATGGCTTTTACTCGAACAACCAACCGCTTCTTTAGACGAATGGTGAGATCTGGAAGCGGTATTGTTCGAGAACGCTGAAAAACGACAGGGCGGTGAACTACTCACCACTTAGCTAAAGCTTGAAGTGGGAGCTTCTCAGTTCCACGACGAAAGCCGCCTTTCGTCTCCCTGAGCGTGACTTCGGGTCGTTCCAACCCTAGATGTCCGACAATTCGGAGTTCTTTTGTACCTTGGATATTTTACGCATGGAAGGATCAGCTTGGTTTTCGCATTTTATTTTCTCCATGCAACCTCCTATATCCAGTTATGAAAGAACGACATAGGTTTATTTTACCAAAGGGTCAGACAATTGAACAGGCAAAAGCCTGTCCTTGTCCGAAGTCGATTCATCTCCCACTTTCATCAAGCTTCGCAAGATTTAGAAGTGGGAGACTTCTCGACTGAAGAATGTTAAAAAAATTAAGGTTGATCTGGAGAACAGGGAGGTGTAGCGATGGAAACTGTTTATATCCGGCATCCGATTTCCGCATCCGTCACAGCTCAAATGAGGCCTTGTGTTTTGGCGCTTGGCTTTTTCGACGGCGTTCATCTTGGACATAAAGAAGTTCTAGAGGCTGCCAAAGCAGCGGCGAAGCAAAAGCAGCTCGCCTTTGGCGTTATGACCTTTTATCCTCATCCTAAAGATATTATCCAAGCAAATGAAGAGCCGAGAAAGTATTTAACTCCTTTGCCGATAAAGGAAGAACGGTTTCAAGAGATGGGGGTGGAAAAATTATTCGTGGTCCATTTTACTCCTGAATTTGCGCGTCTCCGGCCGGAAGATTTCGTCGTCCAATATATCGTAGGCCTTCGTTGTAAGCATGTCGTAGCCGGATTTGATTATCATTACGGATATAAAGGCAAAGGAACGATGGCCACTTTGAAAAAAGAAGGGGACGGAAAGTTTCAAGTAACAGTGATCCATCCGATCAAACGCGAGCAGGAAAAAATCAGTTCTACTGCTATCCGCAATCTGCTGGCTGTTGGGAACGTAGCCTTGATTCCTAGTTATCTTGGTGACTTCTACGAAATAAGAGGGAAAGTCAAAAAAGCGTCGATCTATTATAAAAATAATCAATTTCTTCATATTCTAGTAGATGAAGAATATATGCTGCTAACGCCCGGTATATATAAAGTTTATGTGGAAATAGATGGGCAACGATATAAGGGGACTTGCCAGCAAATTTCTAGCAATGGTAACCAATCATTCCTTTTAGTTCAGCTGACAAACTGCCTCATCAACACGTATGAGAAACGGGTTAAGGTAAAATGGCTTCAATTCTCTTTGCGCAAAGCAAAAGAGGATCACGACATCTATCAATATATGGAGGGAGAGCGAAGAATTATTTAGTCCTGTCTTGATGAAGATTGGATTGAAAAAGGTCTTAACCAATCAGTTCCGTCCTCTGCAAATAATGGAACAAGTCCATCATTTGCAATAGGGGACGCAGGAATGGATACGAAAAA
Source organism: Anoxybacillus sp. UARK-01 (assembly GCF_002075365.1). Taxonomy (NCBI): domain Bacteria; kingdom Bacillati; phylum Bacillota; class Bacilli; order Caryophanales; family Anoxybacillaceae; genus Anoxybacillus; species Anoxybacillus sp. UARK-01. The sequence goes on from NZ_NASY01000016.1 coordinate 9,013, forward strand.
TAGCTTGTTTCAGAAAATGGTATATAAGCAAAATCACGAAACCTCTCGCATGCCATATAGCAGAGTAAAGGAAAGCTGTTTGGAAAAGAGTTCATCTGCGTTTGAAGAGATGGCAGAACGGAAACGAGTCGGACGTAAAAAATGAACGACAAAAAAGTGGAGGATTGGTGATATGATGGGACAAAATGAACGGGTCGTTGTTAACCATCAACAGCTCCATTATAAGGAGCTTGCTGCATCGGAGAAATTCAAACAGCTTTTAGCTGTAAAGAAGCGCTTTACCATTTATGTAACCCTATTTTTTCTTATCTTCTCTCTTTTGCTCCCCATTTTGGCATTCTACACTAACATCTTAAAAAAGCCTGCCATAGGCGCTATTTCATGGGCTTGGATATTCGTTTTTGCCCAATTTGTGATGACATGGATCATCTGCCACTTGTATGTAAAAAAAGCGGCTGAATTTGATGACATGGCGGACCAAGTGCTGCTGCATCATCAAGAAGAGGGGGAAAGATGAACATGGATGTAAAAGTTGTGACCCTTTTTACTCTCATCGTTGCCGTCACGCTTCTCATTACTTACTATGCTTCCCAAAAAACAAATAGTGCAAGTTCTTTTTATACGGCAGGCGGGGGGTTAACAGGCTGGCAAAATGGTTTTGCTATTGCAGGGGATTTTATGTCGGCCTCTTCATTTTTAGGGTTGATTGGCGCCATTTCCCTCGTCGGCTATGATGGGATCTTTTTAATGTATGGAGCGCTTGTTTCTTATTTAGTGGTTCTGCTTTTAGTAGCTGAACCTCTGCGAAATCTTGGGAAATATACATTGGCAGATATGATTGTAGAGCGTTTTCAAGCGAGAAAAGTTCGCGGGGTAACAGCCTTTAATGCGCTAACGATTTCTATCTTTTATATGCTGGCCCAACTGGTGGCAGCGGGTGATCTTTTTAAGCTTTTATTGAATATTCGTTATGAAATATCCGTTGTGTTAGTAGGTCTTGTCATGCTAATTTACGTGATTTTTGGAGGAATGACGGCCACAAGCTGGGTGCAGATTACGAAAGCTTTCCTGTTGTTAGGCAGCACATTTGTCATTTTTGTGATGGTGATGGCGAAATTTGATTTTAACTTTTTGCGAGTATTTGAGGAGATGCAGACAGCCACGCCTCTTAAGGAAGCCTATTTAGCTCCGGGGGCGAAATATGCGAACGGTCTTGATGCTTTTTCGTTAACGCTTGGCCTAATATTGGGCACGGCTGGGCTTCCGCACGTTCTTAGTCGCTTTTTAACCGTTCCAAATGCGAAGGTAGCAAGAAAATCTGTCGTTTATTCCATTTGGATTATCGGTTTGTTTTATGTGATGGTGATCTTTTTAGGATTTGCGGCCGCTAAATTTGTAGGGGCGCAAGACATTGTGGCTGCTAATCCAGCCGGGAATATGGCCGCGCCGTTGCTCGCTAAAATATTAGGGGGAGATCTGCTATTTGCTGTGGTCTCAGCGGTAGCATTCGCCACGATTTTAGCGGTTGTGGCAGGAATTGTGATAACAGGCGCTACAGCATTTTCACATGACTTTTATAACGAAATTGTCAAAGGAGGGAAGGCGACAGAGAAAGAACAAATTCGCATGGCAAGGTTCGCATCGATCGGAATTACAGTCCTTTCTATTATCCTAGCTTTATTCGTCCAAAAAATGAATGTGGCGTTTTTAGCTTCTTTAGCATTAACAGTAGCAGCCAGCTCGAATTTGCCTGTTATTTTGTATACCGTTTATTGGAGGCGTTTTAACATAACAGGCGCGATTACAGGGATGCTCGTAGGATTGATTGGAACGATTCTCCTTGTTGCATTAAGTCCCAATGTGTGGAGTCCTGAACAAGGGAAGGCTCTTTTCGTTGGCGAACCGATTTTCCCATTAGCGTCACCAGGAATTGTATCGATTCCTCTTGGCTTTTTAGGAGCCTATCTTGGCACAGTCTTTTCAGCGAGAAAAGAGCAGAACGGCAATTTCGAGGAAATATTAGTTAAATCAAATACAGGGAGCGACATAAAAGGAGTTAGTCATCATGGAGTGTAAGGAGAGGCCATGTGTACAACCAGTAAGAGGTATCTTTAACCTGCGTAAAGATGAATACAAGGTTTTATCACTATTGAAACGATGGTCATGATGACAATTTCTATAAGGCTCCCTTGTTGGTGAATGGATGCATTTCCGGCCTTATCCTAAAAACGAGGAGACGATTGCGGCGGTCGGACGACCGAGCAACCCTGTTCATTGACAAATGAAACAGCCGGTTGTTCGGTTTAAGCGCGACGAAAAAATAGGATTCTGTTTTTGCGTTGGCTATGTAAGCTCAACTTTCTTATAGAAAAATAAAACAAGGAGCGAGGGATATGAGTAAAGTCAAAGTCAGGGTGAAATTCCGCGGCATCCTGCAAGAGAGGGAAGCGGTCGCTAACTTGGACGAGAATAGGATTGAATTGCAAGGAAGGCATTATCGGGTAGATCAGCTGATGTGGGATGCTCCTATATCAGGTGCTGTATACGGAACGCTGTTCAATTATAAAGGAGCGCTTGCCGCTTTGGGAGAGACTGTATATGAAGCTCCTTATCATGGAGAACCAAAAGCTCCTGTTTTATATATTAAACCGAGAAATACAGTCATTGGTTATGGAATGCCCATTCCATTGCCGGCTGATGCCAGAGAGCTTGAAATCGGCGCGGCGCTCGGAGTTGTGATGGGCCGTACGGCAACTCGTGTGAGCGAGGAACAAGCGCTTGAATTTGTAGCGGGTTATACGATCGTGAATGATGTGAGCATTCCGCATCAAAGTTTTTATCGTCCGGCCATCAAGCAAAAGGCTCGTGACGGTTTTTGCCCAGTCGGCCCTTGGATCGTTGAACAGGATGAAGTACCCGATCCGGATGCATTGGGAGTGCGTGTATGGATTAATGGGGAGTTGCGACAGGAAAATACGACAGCAAATCTCATTCGATCTGTGAGCAGGCTTATTGCTGATGTTACGGATTTTATGACCTTATATGCTGGTGACACGCTGTTAGTAGGAGTGCCGGAAGGAGCGCCGGTCGCAAAGGCAGGAGATCATGTTCGCATTGGAATTGACGGGATTGGCAGTTTGGAGAATACGATTATTCATGAGGATGAATTAGCAGGGGGGCAACGATTATGAAGCGAGCACGAATCGCGTATGCCGGAGCCATTCATCATGCCGTTGAAGAGAATGGCTGTATGAAGCTGGAAGATGGCCGTATCGTTGCTGAACATGAAGTGGTTTGGCTGCCGCCTGTGCAGCCTCGTACAGTGTTTGCCCTTGGGCTTAATTATGCCGATCATGCGAAGGAGCTGTCATTTCAAGCGCCGACAGAACCGCTTGTTTTTTTGAAAGGCCCCAATACGTTTGTTGGTCATCGTGCACAGACGCGGCGTCCCAAGGATGTTGTCAACATGCACTATGAATGTGAACTGGCGGTCGTGATTGGCCGTCCAGCTCGTAGAGTGAAACGAGAAGAGGCATATGACTATATAGCGGGTTATACCATTGCCAACGACTATGCGATTCGCGATTACTTAGAGAATTATTATCGCCCTAATTTAAGGGTGAAAAGCCGGGATACATGCACGCCGATTGGACCATGGCTGGTAGATGCTAAAGACATAGCCGATCCGATGAATTTAACGTTAAAAACATATGTCAATGGCAAGCTGACACAACATGGGACGACAAGGGATATGATTTTTGACATCCCTGCTCTTATTGAGTATTTAAGCAGTTTTATGACATTGAACAAGGATGATGTGATTTTAACCGGAACTCCTGAAGGGCTAGCCGATACAGCTGTAGGTGACGAAGTGGTCGCTGAGATCGAAGGAATTGGCCGACTTATGAACACCATTATAGCTGACGAATAAAGCGGCTGCTGATGTTGCTTATCGTTCTCGTGGTAATCATTTTTATAAAGAGAAAAGGAACGATGAAGTTTTGGCTGGGGTTCAGATGTTCGGAGCGCTCGAAAGACCGATTCGTTGATCCTAAAAAGCTGCTAGTCATTCAGCTTTTGGAGCGTGCTTGCACGTATGACAGGCTTTCGATCTTGGCTATCCAAAAAAGGCTTTGCCTCATTTTCAAGTGATAGAAAGAGAGGAGAAATCATGCCACATCTGATTATTGAATATACAGACAATCTGAAGGAGACGATTCATATTTCTGATTTATTGGAAAAAGTGAATCAAGTTCTGATCTCTAAAAGCGATATTTTCCCGATTGGAGGTATTCGTTCGCGGGCCGTTGAGCTTCATCATTACCGGATTGCGGATGGAGCTGAGGACGATGCGTTTGTTCATGTGACTTTAAAAATTGGCGCCGGGCGGTCTGAAAAGGAAAAAAAAGAAACCTGTGATCAGCTTTTTGAGGTAATAAAGGATCATTTTGCGGCGGAATTCGCCAAACGTTACTTAGCATTGTCTCTGGAATTAGTGGAATTCAGCGAAACGGGCACCTATAAGCATAACAATATTCATAAACGTTTTAGAACATAGTGTGGGAGATTTGTTCATTAAGCGAGAGCGGATGCAAAGCATCCGTATTTTTTATGCAGTGTGGTTCAAATAATAAATGAGCAGAAAATGTGGTTTTAACATATCCGAAAAGTTCTGTTACGTTTGTTTTTTGGATATTGAGAAATGCAATAGCCTGATGGGTTTTTTTATAGAAAATAATTCATTCCATTTTCATTGTATAAGCGACAATGCCAACACCGAATTGCATGAACCGCTGCACCTGCACTTCGCTGAGAGGCGAGAGACTTTTCGGAGGGGCTATGTTAGCGCGGAAAAACGAATCAGCAACGGTTTTGTTACCTATGTATATTTATGCGTTTTTTGATTTTTTCATTCAGATATGTGTGCCCATCTTATTGAACACATGGATGAGGATGTCATAAATGATTTCATTAATGACTGTAATATTATAGAAAATATTTTAAATTTATAAATAATAATGCTATACTATAATTAATAATGATATCTCATTCAGAAAAGGTGGATCAGCCAGGCTAGGTTATCGTCTAGTTTGTTGGAGCGCCTAAGGGGAGCGCTTACAGGTTTTCTTTAAATCTTAGGGTATAAGGATGGTAAAGATGAGCAACAATCGGATGAGAACAGATGTGATTTTAATTGGTGCTGGAATTATGAGTGCGACGTTGGGAACGTTGTTAAAGGAATTAGCACCAGACTGGGAAATTACAGTATTTGAGAGGCTCGCAGATGCAGGGGATGAGAGCTCTAATGAATGGAATAATGCCGGAACGGGACATGCCGCGCTGTGCGAGCTTAATTATACGGTCGAAAAACCGGATGGATCGATCGATATTAGCAAAGCGATCAAAATTAACGAACAGTTTAATGTTTCGTTGCAGTTTTGGTCTTATCTTGTCAAAAGCAAGCTGATTGATCATCCGCAGGATTTTATTATGCCATTGCCTCATATGAGTTTAGTGCAAGGGGAAAAAAATGTCGCGTTTTTGAAAAAACGTTTTGAAGCGCTGGCTAGCAACCCTTTGTTTGAGGGAATGGAATTTTCTGATGATCCGAAAAAATTGCAGGAATGGGTTCCGCTCATTATGAAGGATCGGACGCTCAATGAACCTATAGCGGCCACAAGAATCGAATCAGGGACCGATGTCAACTTTGGCGCGTTAACACGCATGCTGTTTGACCACTTGAAACGCAAACATGTGGATATAAGATACAAACATCATGTTGATGATATGAAACGAACTAGCGACGGCTCATGGGAATTGAAAGTCCGAAACCTCGATAGCGGTACGGTCGAGCGACATGTCGCAAAATTTGTCTTTATTGGAGCTGGAGGAGGCAGCTTGCATTTGCTGCAAAAATCCGGTATTCCTGAAGGAAAGGGAATTGGCGGATTTCCGGTAAGCGGAATATTTATGGTGTGCAATAATCCTGATGTTGTAGAGCAACATCATGCCAAGGTTTACGGTAAAGCGAAGGTGGGAGCGCCTCCGATGTCGGTTCCGCATCTTGATACGCGTTTTATTGACAATAAAAAATCGCTGCTATTCGGGCCGTTTGCCGGCTTCTCGCCAAAGTTTTTGAAAAACGGCTCCATGCTTGATTTAATTACTTCTGTAAAGCCGCATAATCTCTTAACGATGCTGGCGGCTGGTGTTAAGAACATGTCGCTGACGAATTACTTGATTCAGCAAGTGATGCTATCGAAAGAGCAGCGCATGGAAGAGCTGCGGGAATTTGTTCCGAGTGCCAGAAGCGAGGATTGGGATTTAATTGTAGCGGGTCAACGTGTGCAAGTGATCAAAGATACGGAGGCTGGCGGAAAAGGAACGCTTCAGTTTGGAACGGAAGTCGTAAGTGCCGCTGATGGTTCGATCGCAGCGTTGCTTGGCGCATCTCCGGGAGCTTCTACCGCTGTACACGTCATGCTCGAAGTGATCACAAGATGCTTCCATGAACGCATGACAGAGTGGGAGCCGAAAATTAAAGAAATGATTCCTTCCTACGGTGTGTCACTTATGAAAAACCCAGGCCTTCTGCGCGAAATTCATGCTTCAGCTGCAAGAACGCTTGGTTTAAGCGAGGGCATGCCGCTTCCCATGGCCTAAAGTGAACGATAAGAATAAGAAACGGTTTTAAGAATATCGTTTGTTATGATGATGGATTCGTATATAGGGCTGGTTGAACATCGCTAGGGCCCATGTTTGGATCAGCCCTTTTTGTCGCTGCTGATATAGACGAAATGCAGCACATGAGACGGTCGGATGCTCGAACCATATCGCTTTAACAGCTCATTGAATGGGTTGGAAACGATATGGTTCGGGCTTTTTGTATGTAAAGTTGGAATGAAGCGGTCTATTTTATTCCTAAATTTAAAAAAAGAATGGCACAACGCATATAGCCTATGAATATTTTCGGATGATAGATGGCGGCGTGATGAGGTGTTGGCTGAGGCGGCTCCATGCCAAAGTGGATGGCTTATTTTTAGGGGAAGTGGCTGGTTCATAATTGATCCATGTGCGTTATGATGGAACTATAAAAAGCATGAAACGGAGATGATGTAAAATGTCATGGACTGTATTGCTTTGTATCGTCATGGGAAGTTTATTAAAAATAGTGATCACTTCTCTTCCCTCTGGGGTTGTTGAGTGGATGACCGATAAATTTCAAATTCATTCAAAACTCAATCAGGAGAATAGCATTGTGACGATGGCTAATCAGAGACTGGAGGGGGAAGAAAAGGCAAAAATAATCCGTTACTTTAATGAAGCCTCGTTTAAAGAACGGCATTATATATGGCCGGGCACGGAACAGAGCTATTTGCATCCGACAGATAGCGGAACGTTGATTATCGTTGATACGAAAAGTTCTAAAAAAGATGTGAGACTATTCATTTATTGCTACAACGACCGCGTGGAGGTTATCAAACAGTATAAGAAAAAAATGCTGGCGTATCGTCTTTTTCCGGGAAATTTAGTTCGTTATGCACAGCGGCTCGCAACGGATATTTCCGGATCTGAAAATCCTCATGTTTGTGCTAGTGGCGAATGAAAAAGAAGACAGATGCTCGTGGCTAACGAATTTGGTCAGCTTCATAAACGAAATGGAAAGCAGGGAAAAAGGCGGCTGTTCATTCGTTGTCAGATTAAATGGATTCACTTATTCTTGTATTGTCACCAAACTGTAAAGATGGAAAAAGGAAAGCAAGTGGTTTGTCCGCATGACAAAGGACGGAGCAACAACGCTTTCGGCGCCGTTGTTGCTGACTTTGTGAAGTGTTGAACTCGATATCTACAAAATGGTAACGTCAAGTTAGAATGGAGCGTAAGTATCACGGTAACACCGTATGAATAAATATTCGTTTCATTTTGATGAACTTAGGAAGGAGAAAATCGATGAAATTTGCCATTATGCTTGTTTTGCTGATAGGAGTGGCCTCCCTTATAGGAACCATATTAGTGGCAAGAACGGTGGAGACGAACTATGGGAAATCGATTAAGCGGAATATCGGGAATTTGACGATTATCTATGTGATCCTAATTTTGGGACTTCTTATCGGGCTGGTCTGGTATGCATTTGTTGCTTTATAGCTTGACTAGCGGCCTAGCTGTCGTTAGACGGTGGAAATTTTTTATCATCGGATTGGAGCAAGCGAGGGATCTCTTCAACATGGCTGGAATCATCAACTTCATGAAAGTAGCCAGCCAATAAAAAAACGGTAAGGATGGGTTAAGATGGATTGGAAACCGAATCGTGCGGATAAGAAACCGATTTATAAGCAGATTGCCGATTATATTGAACAAGGAATTTCATCGGGAATATTCCCGCCGGACCGTTTGCTGCCTTCCGAACGCGCTCTTGCAAACGAATTGCAGGTGAATCGAAGCACTGTTTCTGCCGCTTATGAATGGCTGGAGTCTCTCGGAATAGTCGAGCGTAAAAAGGGAAGCGGCACACGAGTGAGTACGGATATATGGGGAATATCGCATAAACGCATCCCCAATTGGGGACGGTATGTCGAGGATGGCTCTTTTTTGCCTAATCTTCCGCTAGTGCAGCGAATTCGCACGGAAACACAAAAAAATGATTTAATTAATTTAGCAAGCGGCGAATTGACGCCAAGCTTGTTCCCAGCTGAACAATTTAAGAAAATTTTTGCTGAACAGCTGTTTACTGGACATCTCGGCTATGACCATCCCCAAGGAAATGAAGTGTTGCGGGAAACTATTGCTTCTCATGTGAGAGAGTACAAAAATATTGAGACGAGCTCTTCTTCTATTCTCATTACATCGGGAGCGCAACAAGCTCTTTATTTGATTGTTCAATGTTTATTAAAGCCAGGAGATGCGGTTGCCATTGAGGATCCGTCCTACTGTTTTTCTCTCCCTGTTTTTCAGTCTGCCGGGCTAAGAACGTATTTTTTGCCTGTAGACAAGCACGGCATGAATCCTGACGATCTTCTGTCCTTGCACAAGAAGCATCGGATTCGCATGGTTTTTTTAAACCCTGAACACCATAACCCTACAGGAACGATCCTTTCTTTAGAGCGCCGAAAAAAAGTGCTGGAGCTATCGGCTGAATTCGGTATCCCCATCATTGAAGACGATCCTTATAGTTTAACGACCTTTGATGGAAGAATCCATCCCCCTTTAAAATCGATGGATGATGCGGGGAATATCCTGTATATTAGTTCTCTATCCAAAATTGCCGCATCGGGATTGCGAATTGGATGGGTGATTGGCCCGCCGAAGGTGATTCAGCGACTAGCCGATGCGAAACAGCAAGTGGATTTTGGACATAGCATTTTTCCGCAGTGGATCGCCAATGAATTTTTAGCATCCTCACATTTTCATACACATATAGCGATGCTGCAAAAGAAATTAGAACAACAAAGAGATGTGCTGATTTCCAGCCTTGCCGACCAATTGGGCAGCCAGGTGGATTTTTTTATCCCAAAAGGAGGAATCCATCTATGGTGCAAACTAAATCGCCCGATGAATGAGCATCATTTACTTGAGGAAGCAATGAAAAGAGGAGTGGCGTTCGTTCCGGGAAGCATTTTAGGTTCAAAAAAAGGATATGTACGCTTTACGTTTGGACGAGAAGAGTCACGCTTCATCCGGGAAGGAGTTTCCCGATTTGCAGAGGCGTTTAAAAGCATTCAGTCGGTTCCAAAGTAATCGAATCATTTCTGCCTTTGGGATGCAGGCCCCACTATTTTCAAAGTAGTGAATCGGGTTTTTGTTGAAGGAAGATAGAATGAGAAAATGGGGGCGCCCCAGCTTTTGGGAAGAACCTTGATCAATGGATTGAGCGACCAAGATCGAGTAAAGACATATTAAGATAACTGAAAGTTTCATGATTTTGTGAAAAAGCTTAAGAAGTTCATTGTGCAGAAGCGTCTCATGATAGCGGTTGGACAACATGATAAGATGAGCGTTAAACCTGTTTCTTTTTTTGGTTTGCCCCAAAAGCGAGCGCTAGGCCAATGCTTTTGGGGTTTCTTGCTTCTACTTACTTTTTCCATTTTACGCTTTCTTGTTTCTCCTCATTTACTAGGAGCTGGAAAACATCCGGCCTTGAATAATGACCTACTACATCAAAGTCAAATTGACTGTAAGCAATATCCCGCAAATCAAGATCTGCGATAAGCATCTCTTCTTTGCCAAAAACAGGTCCCTTTATATATTCACCTAAAGGTCCAACGATCGCACTGCCTCCTAAACACATTTCCTCTGGAGAAGAGGATAAATCATCGTAGCAAGCTAGATCGGTAGGATACATGTCCTTGGTCACATATTGGTTGCAAGATAAAACGAAACATCTGCCTTCTGCGGCGATATGCCGAATCGTAGATTGCCATAGCTCTCTGGAGTCTGCTGTCGGAGCGATATAAATTTGAATTCCTTTCGCATACATCGCTACTCGGGCCAGCGGCATGTAATTTTCCCAGCAAATTAACGCCCCTATTTTGCCATAAGGTGTATCAAAAACGGGAAGAGTGCTTCCGTCTCCTTCTCCCCAAATGAATCGTTCTGAACCAGTGGGTTTGAGCTTGCGGTGCTTTCCCAGCAATTTTCCGTCTGGTCCAAAGAATAATACGGAGCAATATAAAGTGCCCTTGCTAGATTCATTGTCTCTCTCAATGACGCCAATAACGAGATACACCCCAGCTTTGCGTGCTGCTTCTCCTAATTTCTCAGTAGTTTCGCTAGGAACAGGAACGGAGTTTTCCCAATAACGAAGCCAATCCTTCCGCCCTTCTGGTGAACGGCTCCCGACAGTTGTCCCGAAGCTGAGTCCCCTTGGATAGGCTGGAATAAACGCTTCAGGGAATACAACGATGTTCGCTCCTTTTTCCCCTGCTTGCTGTATGAACGAAATGGCTTTTTCGGTGCTCGCTTTTCGATCCATAATGACAGAAGCTGTTTGCACAACCGCTACTCGCACATGATGTTGCTGAACCATGAGAAATCCTCCTCTTTTCAGTAGAATAAGTCTATCATTGTTATGATAATGGAAAATCTATGCTTTGTGCCCAGCCAATAGAATCTATAATGTCCCATCCATTTTCCCTTAACACAATTGGGCGAGGATGGTTCTAGCGATCAACGCAGCTTTTTGGCGCTGCCGTTTCTGTCTTAGGTTGGAGTGTATGTTGTTTTTCGGTTATCGGACGACTAACGGTCACTATATATAAATCAAATGAAAATAAAGGACAAAAGCAAGAATTTGGCTATAATTTTGGAATTTATGTAAAATAATTTCTTTATGTGGTATAATGCATACAGATTAGTAAAATACGTGGTCTATACTGGTTATGATCTTATATGAAAGGAGAGGAAAAGAGCATGTGGTGGTTGATTGGGCGTATAAAAGAAAAGGCATCCATGATTTGAACCCTGAAGAAAATGCCAAGCACGTTTCATGGTCAGAACAGGCCTATATGGAAGCCCATATGCAGAATGTGAGAAATGATCATCATGATAACGGCCCGATTTAGGGTTCCACGATAAGAAAACAGTGAAGATGTATCGATTCTATTTTGCTTCTTGACAAAAGCTACTCCCCAGTCATTTTACTCAGCATGAATCGTCATAATCAATGTCAAAACGAAACGGAGAGGAAGATCCGCTTGCCGATTGGAAGCATTAATCACCTAACGTTCTCTGTATCCGATTTAGAAAAATCCGTTCGCTTTTACCAGCAAGTATTCGGTGCAAAGCTATTGGTCAAAGGACGAAATTTAGCCTATTTTGATCTAAATGGAATGTGGCTTGCTCTGAATGTCCAAAAAGATATTCCGCGAAACGAAATCCGGCACTCATATACTCATATCGCTTTTTCCGTCAAAGAAGAAGACTTCGATGATCTTGTTCAAAGGCTGAAAGAGCTAGATGTGGCCATAATTCCAAGCAGAGAAAGAGATGAAAGAGACAAGCGCTCTGTTTATTTTACGGATCCTGACGGGCACAAGTTCGAATTTCACACCGGCAGTTTGAATGATCGGTTGGCTTATTACAAAAGCGAGAAGCATCATATGCAGTTTTTTACTTAATATCATCATGCGATGAAGAGGAGAGTAAATACATTCATTCTTTTCAGAGAGCTCCGGTAGCTGGGAAGGAGTAAGAATGGTTTATTGAAGCAAGCCTTGGAGCATCGCACGGGAACCGAAAAAAAAGGGGATCGTGTGACAGGTGGCGCCTGTTATAGAGCTAAGGTATTCGTGTACCTACTGAGTTTAACATCTTTCCGAAAGAAGTCTCCCACTTCTAAACGAAGTGAAAGTGGGAGATGAATTTCGGTTAGGCGTAGCCTAAAGTGGTCTCTTTTTTTGTGTGTTATGATATAATTAGTTTTAGAAAAATGAAAGGCCGTTGTATCAATGAAATGAGACAATAATAACCATTCAGTGTTCCTGCTGTATTATCATCTTGTTCTGGTTGTAAAATATCGCAGAAAAGTGATTGATGATACCATATCTGACTATGCAAAAGATATGTTTGTGAGATTGGGTAAAAATTACGATATTTCCTTGGTCGAATGGAATCACGATATGGACCATGTGCCTATTTTGTTCAAAGCACATCCAAATAGGGAACGATCCAAGTTCATCAATGCCTATAAAAGTGCAAGTTCTCGACTGATCAAAAAGCATTTTCCGAAAGTGAAAAGAAAACGGTGGAAAGAATATTTTTGGTCAAGAAGCTTTTGCCTGCTTACAACGGGTGGTGCGCCCATTGAAGTAATAAAAAAATATATAGAAAATCAAGGTATGAAGTGATGTGGTGTCGATATGGCAAACAAAGCCTATCAGTTCCGTCTATACCCAACAAAAGAACAAGAACAACTGCTCGCCAAAACTTTCGGTTGTGTCCGTTTCGTGTATAACAAAATGCTTGAAGAACGCATACAAATTTTTGAAAAGTTCAAGGACGATAAAGAATCCTTGAAACAGCAAAAATTTCCGACCCCTACCAAGTACAAAAAGGAGTTTCCTTGGCTAAAAGAAGTGGATAGCCTTGCGCTGGCAAATGCCCAATTGAATTTGCAGAAGGCGTTTCAAAACTTCTTTTCTGGCCGCGCTGGATTTCCAAAGTTCAAAAACCGCAAGGCGAAACAGTCGTACACCACAAATGTGGTGAATGGCAACATGAAGCTTTCAGATGGCTATATCAAGCTGCCCAAACTGAAATGGATCAAGCTCAAGCAACATCGGGAGATTCCTGCTCACCATATCATCAAGGCTTGTACGATCACGAAAACAAAAACAGGAAAATACTATATTTCTATTCTCACAGAGTACGAACATCCACCTGCACCAAAAGAAGTACAAACGGTTGTTGGGCTTGACTTTTCCATGAATATGCTGTATGTCGATAGCGAGGGTAAGAGAGCCAATTATCCTCGATTCTATCGCAAAGCATTGGAAAAATTAGCGAAAGAACAGCGTAAATGGTCTCGTAAAAAGGAAGGCTCTAATCGTTGGCATAAACAGCGTCTGAAAGCAGCGAAGTTGCATGAGAAAATTGCCAATCAGCGCAAGGACTTTCTGCATAAGGAATCGCACAAATTAGCGAAACGGTATGATTGCGTGGTGATTGAAGACCTCAACATGAAAGCAATGTCCCAAGCCCTCCATTTCGGTCAAAGCGTTCATGATAACGGCTGGGGCATGTTTATCACTTTCCTTCGGTACAAATTGGAAGAACAGGGGAAGAAGCTGATCAAAATCGACAAATGGTTTCCATCATCAAAAACTTGTTCGTGCTGCGGTAAAGTTAGGAAGTCTCTATCGCTTTCTGAGCGTACATTCCGCTGTGAATGTGGATTCGAGAGCGACAGGGACGTCAATGCGGCCATCAATATCAAACATGAGGGCATGAAACGATTAGCGATAGTCTAACTTGTCCTCGAACCGTGGGGCACACGGGGATCGCTCGGTCAACTTCTCATCATGAGATGGGATTACCCGAGAAGCCCCCACCCCTAAGCGAAGCGTAGGTGGTGGGAGTATGTCACAATAAAAACATGCCTTCCACAAATGGAAAGCATGTTAAAAAGGAATGGTAACAATAAATTCAGTACCTTTCCCCAGCTCGCTTTGGACATCAATCGTTCCGCCGTGGGCGTTGACGATCCATTTCGCAATGGAAAGGCCAAGACCATGCCCCCCTTGCTGCCGTGACCTTGCTTTATCGACGCGATAGAAGCGATCAAAAATGCGGCCGATTTCTTCTTTTGGAATGCCTATGCCTGTATCTTTAACAGAAATGATCAGCCGGCGCTGCTTTGCTTTCTCAATATGAATCGATAGCGTGACATGGCCTCCGTTCGGGGTATACTTGATGGCATTGTCTAGCAAAATATAAAGCAATTGCGTCAGCTTGTCGGCATCGCCGATCATTTGTGCTGATTCAGGCGCTTGAAATTGCAATTCAATGCTTTTCTTTGCGGCCACATCCGCTAACAGCTGCAGCGTTCGTTCCGCATGAGGGCGGAAATCGAAGGCCTCCTTCGCAAGCTCAAGCGCGGCGTTTCTAGCATCTGCGCGCGCCAATGTAAGCAAATCAGTCATGAGCTTATTCATTCGTTTGATCTCCTCGCGCAGACGATGCAACATCTTTTGGGCAAATTCGTTGTTTGTGATTTCTTCTTCCATTTCAAGAGCTTCCACCGATGAAAAAATCACGCTCAGCGGGGTGCGCAGCTCGTGAGAAGCATCGGCCACAAATTGGCGCTGGCGGTTGTAAGCTTCATGAATGGGGACGAGCGTCCGCCTGGACAGAAAGTAGCTCAGCAAAACAGCAATGCCAATAAATAAAACCGCTAAGCTGATCAGAACGATCCAAAGCCATTTAAATACACTCGAAAATGAGGTGACATCCATACCTACATACAACACGCCGATCAAATTGCCATGAATAACAACGGGGCGAGCTGCGGTTAAAATTTTTAGCTCATTTGTATGAAATCTTGAAAACTTGCTCATGTATGCGGGCAGACGAACCTCTATATATTTTTGCTTATTTTGCTCTGGTGCCGATTGTGCCAGCGATTCAAGAAGCAAGGGGCGCATGTCCTGATTCACTTCATCGCCCATGAGAAGCTGTCCATTCATGTCGATTACATAAAAAAAGAATTGATCCTCGCTTAAAAACAAAATATTTTCATTGTCCATAAGATCGAAATCGCTTTGTTTGATCAGAAACTGCTCAATCACTTTCTTTTCCTGATTGGCAAGGCTAGCAATTCTCCGTTCTTGGTCGTTGGTGACAATCATATAAAGAAGAAAGCAAACAATCAGGATAAAGGCAGTTAAGAAAATCATGAAAATGCCGCTGTACAAAATGGTAAGGCGCCAGTGGGCGAGGCGGAACATATCATGATTTTTTACATTTTTAAAAAAATCCCCCCATTTATTCATCAATTTTGTATCCCACCCCGCGCACGGTTTGAATCATGTCTGCATCCAGCTTTTTACGCAGCAGCTTGACAGTCGCATCAATCGTTTTGAGAGAAACATCGGCATCATATCCCCAGATTCGATCTAACAAGATGTCGCGGGATAAAGCCCGCCCTTTGTTTTGCAGGAGCAAATCGAGCAGCTGAAATTCGCGCGGCGTCAAAAAGATCTCTTGGTCGCCTCGATGCAGCGTATGGCTTGTGCGATTTAAGGTAAAATCTTTAAAACGGACGATTTCTTCTTGAATCGGGATAAATGTCCGGCGCGATAATGCTTTCAAGCGAGCTACTAGCTCTTCAATTTCAAATGGTTTGACAAGATAGTCGTCGGCTCCTGCTTCAAGGCCCTGGACGCGATCTTGTACGGCGTCTTTAGCGGTAAGCATGAGAATAGCACCTGAATATCCTTGCTTGCGCAGTCGCTTACAAATCTCGACGCCATCGCCATTTGGGAGCATCCAGTCTAAAATGAGCACATCATAAAAAGAAGCGAGCGCATAATCGTAAGCTTCTTCTCCTTCCTGCACCCAATCGACTTTATCGGCTCCTTTTTTCTTTAGCATGTGAACGATGAGTTCTCCTAAATATACATCATCCTCTGCAAGCAGCAGCTTCATTTGTTCTCCCTTCTTTCCTAATGCAAACTCTATACGGTGGCATTCAAAATTCGTGACTTTTATTCAGTTTTCTATTATCAAGTATAACCTCAATCATTCGGTTTTTCATTTTGTAAATAAAAAGTTGGAGCCGTGTTCATCCATCAGGAAGTCTCCCGCCCCTTAAATGGAATGGAGGTGAGGGAGGTCATCAGACATGTTGACGATCGAATAAAAAAACCTGAATATCACTTGCTGGATGGGCCTGCTTCGAGACTGTTCCCTCCATTTTTTCATTGGGGATGACTGTTTATTTATAAAAATTTTAGCGAATTTTGATGAAAAAGAAGTGAAAATTTAGTAAAATAAAGAAAAGGAAATTTTATCAAAATGATGGAAAAACTGAAACCGTTCGCTTAGAAGATTCGTATATACAGATAAATCGGGCAAAAAAAAGGGGGGGGAAGCGATGTTTGGGTATCCAATCGAGACGGTTTATTTATTTACGCTGGTCATCAGCGGCGGCTTAACCTTTCTTTATATTTTGTTAAGCGATGTGTTAGATGGCATCTTTGATGCATTCGATCATCCCTTATTAAGCCCTCAATTATTTTTATCCTTTTTTACCGTTCTCAGCGCTACTGGGTATTTGCTTGAGCGCTACACCGCAGCAGCCTCTTATTTCATTGGGCTCATCAGCGCAGGAGTTGCACTGATTGTCGTATTGCTTTTGCACTTTTTTGTGTTTGTTCCACTTCGCTCAGCGGAGTCCTCCCTGAACTATGCTCAAGAGGATTTAGAAGGGTGCAGAGCTAAGGTGATTATTACGGTGCCGGCAGATGGATTCGGCGAAATTTTAATTCAGCGGGCAAGCGGTGCCATTTCAAAACCGGCAAAAAGCTTGAAAAATGAGGAAATCCCGTTGGAAGCAGAAGTGATTGTGGTTAGCATGGAAAACGGTGTCGCTGTAGTGGCGAAGCGTGATCCATATTATATTTCATAAATAAAGGGGGAGCTTGTATGATGCCGATTTTAATTGTTATCGGAGTAGTCGTTGTGTTGCTGCTTGGACTGGTTGCCATTTTTATGATGCGGTACCGTACCGTTGGACCAGATGAAGCTTTAATCGTAACCGGCAGCTATCTTGGCAGCAAAAACGTACATGTAGATGAATCAGGAAATAAGATTAAGATTGTCCGGGGCGGCGGAACATTCGTCTTGCCGATTTTTCAACAAGCTGAACCATTGAGCTTGCTATCTATTAAACTAGATGTCCAAACGCCGGAAGTTTATACCGAGCAAGGAGTTCCGGTTATGGCAGATGGTGTAGCCATTATTAAAGTGGGCAGTTCGATTGGCGAAATTGCTACTGCCGCTGAGCAATTTCTAGGAAAGTCCAAGCAAGATATGGAGAATGAAGCGAAAGAAGTGCTGGAGGGGCATCTTCGTTCCATTCTCGGCTCCATGACAGTAGAAGAAATTTATAAAAACCGCGATAAGTTTTCACAAGAAGTGCAGCGTGTCGCTTCTCATGATTTAGCGAAAATGGGGCTCGTTATTGTTTCGTTTACTATTAAAGATGTACGTGACAAAAATGGTTACTTGGATGCGTTAGGAAAACCGCGCATCGCTCAAGTGAAGCGCGATGCGGACATTGCGACCGCAGAGGCGGAAAAGGAAACGCGTATTAAGCGCGCTGAAGCGGATAAAGATGCTCGTAAAGCCGAGTTGGAGCGCTTGACGGAAATTGCGGAAGCCGAAAAAATGAACCAGCTGAAGCTTGCCGAATTCCGGCGTGAGCAAGATATTGCCAAAGCGCGTGCGGACCAAGCCTATCACCTAGAAGAAGCGAAAGCGAAGCAGGAAGTTACTGAACAGCAAATGCAAATCAAAATTATCGAGCGGCAAAAACAAATTGAGCTTGAAGAAAAAGAAATTTTGCGCCGCGAACGTCAATATGATTCAGAGGTGAAAAAGAAAGCCGATGCCGACCGTTATGCAGTGGAACAGGCGGCGGCGGCGGAAAAAGCTAAACAAATGGCGGAAGCCGATGCGCAAAAATACCGGGTGGAAGCAATGGCAAAAGCAGAGGCGGAGAAAGTGCGCATTGACGGTCTGGCCAAGGCGGAAGCAGAAAAGGCAAAAGGGGAAGCCGAAGCGGAAGTTATTCGTTTAAAAGGTCTGGCCGAAGCGGAAGCAAAACAAAAAATTGCCGAGGCATTCGAACAATACGGTCAAGCTGCCATTCTCGATATGATGATCAAAATGCTTCCTGAATATGCGAAACAAGTGGCAAGCCCGCTTGCTAATATTGACAAGATTACGATTGTGGACACGGGCGGCAGTGATGCGAATGGCGGTGCCAATCGTGTTGCAGGCTATGCGACCCATCTGATGGCGACGTTGCAGGAGTCTCTAAAAGCGGCTTCTGGCATTGATGTCAAAGAAATGCTTGAGAACTTTTCAGGCAAAGGAAATGTAAAGAGCAGCATCGACCAGCTAACGCAGGAGCTGGCGGAACAAAAAGCAAAAGGATCGGAGAATCAAGAATAATCGAAGGAAAAAGGCGCTTAGGGGCGCCTTTTTTTATGGGCTAAACAAAGACGGGGCTTGGATGTTCAAGCCATCTGCAGTTAGCCTGCTCTCGTCGCACTTCAGAGAAAATGGGGCAAAAATAAAAAACAAAAAAAGTGTAGGGGAAGCGCCAAGTCATTTCGTCTATATAAGTGAAGAAGGATCGAAAGGGGGAGAGTGGAATTCAAGACGATGTGCTAATAGACAAAGTTCAAAACGGCGACGAGCACGCCTTGCGCATGCTAATCGAGAAATACCGTGACTACTTATATAAAACGGTATATTCGATTATCCGGCATGAAAAAGATGCAGAAGATGCGACACAAGAAGTATTGGTTCGAATTTTCCTTTCCCTCTCCCAATACCAATCACAAGGTTTTAAAGCCTGGATTACGCGCATTGCTGTTAATTATGCCATTGATGTGAAGCGTAAAAGGGAACGAAAGCGAGAAGAAGCGCTCGAAGCAACGGAACCAGAAGCTGCTGAAAATGTAGAGCAGCTTGTCATCAAAAAAGCGGAAAAAGAACAAGTGCGGCGAAGGCTGGAGGAGATCCCGCCTAGCTATCGAGAAATTATTTATGCTTATTATATTGAAGAAAAATCATATCAGCAAATTGCCAAAGAGCAAAATATAGCCGTCAAAACGGTGGAAACCAAGCTGTATCGAGCGCGCAATTGGCTCCGAAAGCATTGGAAGGAGGGCGATTTTCAATGAGTCACTATTCAAAAGAGGAATGGCAGCAGTTTATAAGCGATCAACTGACCGAAGCGAAAAGAATCGAAATGGAGGATCATTTGTATACATGTGATCGGTGTTTAGAGATCTATATGGAGCTGATGGAAGAACATGCAGCTTCTTTGCCTTCTCCTTCTACATTCTCTATTTCGGCTGATGAGATTATCGCACAAGTTCGACAGGAGCCGCACCAGCAGCAGGAAAAAGTGGGGCAAAAGCTGCTTCATTACGGTATTGCTGCTGCGATTACGATTACGCTTTTGTCTTCAGGGATTTTTCAATCGATTGCCAATGCTGCCGTAGGCGCAAGCATATCAGAAAAACGGCCGTCCTATGCAGAGCAGCTGATGAACAAAACCATCTCGCTGCTTGATTGTATCCAATTGAATCAAAAGGAGGAACCGCATCGCCGATGAAAAAACATCCACTTGTCGCATTCTTTTTATCGTTCATTCCAGGCGCAGGCCATTTGTATTTAAATAAAAAAGGAAGAGGGGTCTTTTATAGTTTAAGTTTTTTCGCTCCAATTGTACTAGGAGCGGGACTTTTCGTTTTAACAGGTCAGAGAGAGCCGCTTTTGCTCGTGCTGCTTTCATTCATGATCTGGCTAATCAGCATGCTTGACATCATTCGTATTTTGATGCAAAGACAGCCGGTGCATATGGCTGCTCAAGAAGGAGGCAATCAGGACAGTGAGAAATTTTATACGATCTTGTTATCATTCGTTCCAGGGCTTGGCCATTTGCAATTGGGGCTTATGAATCGCGGATTGACACTATTGGTCAGTTTTTTTGGACTCATGATGATGATTTTCTTTGTCGCCGTGCTAACAAACCAAGGGAGTTTTTTAATCTTTTTAGGTATTTTGCCAATCATTTGGATTTACAGCATGTTTGATACGGTTCAGCAGCTTAATCGCAAGCAAAGAGGCGAACCGCTGGCTGATCGCGCCATTTTCGAGGAATTAGAGAACCTTCGTCAGGATGGAAGAAAAAGCAAAACCATCGCCATGCTGCTGTCCATGTTTCCCGGAGCAGGGCATATGTATTTAGGGCTACAAAAGAGGGGACTGCAATTAATGGCCGCTTTTTTGTTGACCATTTATGTGATGGATGTATTAAGGTTATCCGCTTTCTTCTTCCTTATTCCAATTATTTGGTTTTATAGTTTTTTCGATGCGCTGCAAAAAGCGTCAAGCTATGGTGAAAAGGAATTAAAGGATGAACCGATTGTTTCTTATTTTGTTCATCATCAAAAATGGTTGGGGATCGGCTTAGTGTTATTAGGTCTCTATTATTTGTTGGACAGCATTTTTCTCCCAGCCTTTGCATCGCGCCTTTCAGCGTTTTTCCATGTCGATATTTACCCTTTATATCATCAATTCTTTCAAACGACGGTTGTTTGCCTGCTGTTGATCGCTGGAGGAATCAAACTTCTGTTAGGAAGCAAACAAAAAGGAGGGAGAGGATAGAACATGAGAACGTGGCGTGTTGGAACGGTATCGATGGGGGCCTCGCTTATTTTGCTGGGCTTTGCGTTGTTTTTTGCGCAATGGAAGCGAGTGGAGGCGACTGATATTTTTATGGGCTGGTGGCCATTTCTGCTCATATTGCTCGGCCTGGAAATTCTGATCTATCTTTATTTTACAAAACGAGAGAATACATTTGTTAAATATGATCTTTTCAGTATTGTATTTATCGGCCTGCTTGGCTTCTTCGCCATTGCCCTTTTTCTGCTTTCTTCAACAGGTCTATTGGGGGAAATCCGCGCGGCGGCCAGCGGCAAAATGCGCGTCTTTCAGCTGCCAGATGCCCGCCATCAGGTGGCGCCGGACATCAAGCGGATTGTTCTGCAAACAGGCACCGACCCTGTTGTGGTCGAAGGGAGCAATGACCAGAGCGTTCATGTTTTTGGCACCTATCAATCCGCCTCGTCTCATGATGTGAAAAAACCAGCGGATTATGTTGCGATCCAGTTAACGGGGGACACGATGTATGTGATCATCAAAAGCTTGTCGAAACAGAGGGGATGGTTTTATACAGGAGGAGAATTATCGCCAACTGTCGTTGTACCGGCCCATATCCCTCTTGAAGTGCGCGGCACTCACAACGAAATGCGCGTGGCTCCGCGTCAGCTTGTCGCTGATTGGACGGTTTCAAACGCAAGCAGTGTGGCCGTTGAGGTGGAGAGCAGTGCCAATCTGTTAGTGACGGCAGCCATTCATGGGAGCTTAAAGGATGGCAATGTGGCTTGGAAAAAAGACATTGAAGCTTCTCAACAAGAAACACCTGAACAGCCCACCAAAGGAAGCGTGCAAGTGGGAAAGGGAGAGCATCGCTTGCAGCTGTTTGATATTGAACAGGCTTCTGTACAGGTCATTCATTGAGCAGATGCCTGCTTTCTGATATAATGTTGCGCCGAAGGAATACATCAAAATAGACAAGCGGAAAAATTGCATCTATTTGTTTCTTCCGCTATTATGTTAAATAGTGGAATCGACTAAAACATGAACTAGGATGATGGGATATGAAACGAGCAAGAATCATTTATAATCCTACCTCAGGCCGTGAATTGTTCAGAAAGCATCTGCCCGATGTTTTAATTCGTTTAGAGGAAGCCGGATATGAAACGTCCTGTCATGCGACAACCGGCGCTGGCGATGCCACAGAAGCGGCAAAACAAGCCGTCGAGCGCCGCTTTGATCTTGTCATCGCCGCCGGAGGAGATGGAACGATTCATGAAGTCGTCAATGGGATTGCCAATCAAGACTACCGTCCTCAGCTTGGCATCATTCCGGTTGGAACAACGAACGATTTTGCCCGTGCGATTGGCGTTCCTCGCTCCATTGAAGGAGCCTGTGATGTCATTATCAATGGCGAAGCCGTGCCGATTGACATTGGTTCAGTCATCATTGAAGAAAAAACGCGCTACTTTATTAATATTGCCGGAGGAGGACGTTTGACCGAATTGACGTATGAAGTGCCGAGCAAGCTAAAAACAATGCTGGGCCAGCTCGCCTATTATTTAAAAGGGATCGAAATGCTGCCGTCCATTCGCGCAGCTGAAGCGAGAATTGAGTATGATGGCAAAGTATATGAAGGGGAAATCATGCTGTTTCTCGTTTCCTTGACGAACTCCGTCGGCGGATTTGAAAAGCTTGCTCCTGATTCATCGTTAAATGATGGCATGTTCGATTTAATTATTTTAAAGAAAACGAACCTTGCCGAATTTATTCGTGTGGTTACACTGGCTTCAAGAGGAGAGCATATTAACGATCCGCATTTAATTTATACAAAGGCAAACCGGATTAAGGTGACCACCCCGAATCATATGCAGCTGAATTTAGACGGGGAATACGGCGGCATGCTTCCAGGAGAATTTGTCAACTTGTACCGCCACTTGGAGGTATTTGTCCCGAAGGAAAAAGCAGAGCAAATGAGAGCAGGATTTTGAGCGGAAATCCTGTTCTCTTTTTGTGTTCAGCTAGATCGTATGATACAATCAGTGCAGCATGCTCATGAAAAGGAAGTAGGAACGATGGCAAAGATAGAAGCACCAGTGAAAAAAAACGAGTATTATGATGTTGTGTTTGAAGATTTAACACATGATGGCGCGGGGGTTGCGAAAGTCGACGGTTTCCCGATTTTTGTCGCGAACGGGCTGCCGGAAGAACGGGCAAAAATTAAAGTCATTAAAGTGAAAAAAGGCTATGGTTATGGCCGTTTAATCGAGCTATATCAGTCGAGCCCGGACCGCATCGACGCTCCCTGTGCGATTTATAAACAATGCGGCGGCTGCCAGCTTCAGCATTTAAGCTATGAAGGGCAGTTAAAAGCTAAGCATAAGCATGTTCAAGAAGTGATGGCGCGCATCGGAAAAATCACGAATGTGACCATTCATCCTGTACTGGGGATGAAGGACCCGTGGCGCTATCGCAACAAAGCTCAAGTCCCGGTTGGCGAGCGCGATGGAGGGCTTGTCGCTGGCTTTTATCAGCAGCGTACCCACGACATTATTGATATGCAAACATGTCTAATCCAGCAGGAAATGAACGATGTGGTGGTGCAGACGGTCAAAAACATCTGTGAGGCTTATGGAGTCGAGCCGTATGATGAAGCTACGCATCGCGGGACGCTTCGCCATATTATGGCGCGTTATGGGGCGGCAACGAAGGAGGTCATGGTGGTCCTCATTACGCGTACGAAGGAGCTGCCCCATAAAAAGAAAATCGTACAAGCCATTGCGGAACAGGTGCCGAACGTGAAATCTATCATCCAAAACATCAATCCAAAACGCACCAATGTGATTATGGGGGATGAAACGAACGTATTGTGGGGAGCAGAATATATTTATGATGATATTGGCGGCATTCAATTTGCCGTTTCCGCCCGCTCCTTCTATCAGGTGAACCCGGAACAAACGAGGGTGTTGTACGAAAAGGCGCTCGAGTACGCGCAATTAACGGGAGAGGAAACGGTGATCGATGCTTATTGTGGCATTGGCACTATCTCGCTTTTCTTGGCCAAAAAGGCGAAAAAAGTGTATGGAGTCGAAATTGTGCCAGAGGCGATTGAAGACGCGAAACGGAACGCTAAGCTCAATGGCATCACCAACGCAGAGTTTGCTGTCGGAGAAGCAGAAACGGTCATTCCGCACTGGTATGAACAAGGCGTACAAGCCGATTGCATCGTTGTCGATCCGCCGCGCAAAGGATGCGATGAAGCCCTTTTACAAACGATCATCGCCATGAAGCCGAAGAGAGTCGTCTACGTTTCCTGCAACCCGGCAACATTAGCGCGCGATTTGCGCATTCTCGAAGATGGCGGCTACCAAACACTCGAAATCCAGCCTGTCGACATGTTCCCGCATACGAATCATGTGGAGTGCTGTGCGTTGATAAAGAGAGTTGAAGAATAAGCAGATTGGTTCGAGAATCTTTTACAGATTCTCGAACCAATCTGCTTTTATTTCAATACGATTAATTGCCTCGAGTGACTGTCTCAATTCTCGAAGCGATAAATCATCGATTTTTTTTACTCATGTCCATTAATGAATTCTCCATATTCTTCTTTTGAAATGATCTCATCCACTAATAAGTTCAGAGTTTTCTTCTTTTTTGATTGCGATCATTCGATTTTTTTCGGTAGGAATTTCATTTGCTTTTCTGATTCTCTTTTTTTCTTTTCTAGAATGTATGGGAGGAGCACTGCTCAGTGAGGATGCAAGTGTTTTGAGATCATGTAAGATTGCATATTGTAAGTCAGCTTCCTTTACTAAATGTCTGCTACATGCTTTCGCTCCATGTTGATTGTCATTTCCCCAAATGTCTCCCTTGCTGTTGGCTTTGTAG
Organism: Anoxybacillus sp. UARK-01; assembly: GCF_002075365.1. NCBI lineage: Bacteria > Bacillati > Bacillota > Bacilli > Caryophanales > Anoxybacillaceae > Anoxybacillus > Anoxybacillus sp. UARK-01. The sequence continues at coordinate 33,793 of NZ_NASY01000016.1, forward strand.
TCCATACCATGTTCGCAATCTGCGGAACATGCAGTGCTAGTGAATAAATGTTTTTCGGCTTGTGGTTAAGTTGATATAGACTTGAAGAATTCAAGAAAGCATTAATTTTTCTGAAATAACTTGCTCAACTAAAAACGGCCTTCAAAAAATTCAACTAGTTACATTGGGAGCTGTTCGAAAGTAAGGGAGGGTTATCTCAAATACCTTTAAAAACAATGGGGTAACTTTTACTAGACCAATTATAAAAACTTGATCTGCCCTTAAAACTGCGGAACCCATTCTAATTAAGAATGGGTTCTTTTTTATGTTCATCGATGCTATTTCGGTTCATTGAATCAACCAACAGTTGAATAGCCGATGTATAAACAACTACAATTCCCTTGTTAGGTTTGTTTCCCTGCCTTTATACTTTTATGTAAAGGAGTGTTTGATTATGAATGAGTTTAGATTTTCAGACAACTTTACACTTATGCGAAAAAAGCTGGGAATGACCCAAGGGGATGTGGCTACTTATATAGGAGTATCCAGTGCGGCAGTGTCTAAATGGGAACGGGGATTAAGTTACCCAGATTTATCTTTGCTGCCTAAGTTAGCCTCCCTATTTGACACCACAATTGACAAGTTGTTAGGATATGAACCACACCTTACTACCGCAACAATAATGGAACTTTATCAAACTTTTTCAAAACGATTAAGCGAAGAAAATTTTGAAATGGTCCAAAAAGATATTGAGAATATGGTAAAAGAATATTATTCTTGTTACCCATTTTTAGTCAGAATTGCTCAATTATATCTGAATCATTATTTTTACTCAAAAAAACCACAGTTGGTTTTGAATCGAATCGTTGAATTGTGCGAACGTGTAGTTGCATTGAGCGATGACCATAAACTAATCCAAGAAGCACAGATCATTTATGCCTCTGCATTGCTAATCATGAACAAGCCGCAGGAACTTTTAAAACGCGTTGGATATGATATTCCAATTCAATTTGGTGTGGAGAAGTTAATCGCCAGGGCCTATGCTATGCTTTCTGATATAAATAAGGTCAAAGAAACCTTACAGATTAGTGCGTTTCAACACTTGCTTAGTATGGTATCAAGCGAAATAGAACTTTTAAAATATGCTTCAGATAATCAGAACTTATTTGATGAGATGATCAATCGCATTGAAAAAGTGATAGACATATATAATATTGAAAAATTAAATAGTCACATAAAACTTACTTTTTATTATCAAGCCTCTTTAGGCTATATGAAACAGCATCGACGTACAGACGCGTTGCGTATGCTAGAGCGCTTCTATCATACATGTAAACATCTATCATTTCCTATGAAAATTTGCGGTGATGATTATTTTTATATCGTTGACAATTGGATTGAACAGAATATTCACTCAGGTCCTTATGCTCCGCGCAATGAGCAAGCGATCAAAGACGATTTGCTGAACATGTTACAGAAAGAACCGCTATTCGTTCCGTTACACGAAGACCCCAAATTCAAGTGGATGGTCAACAACTTGCAACGTATGTTTCAATCTAAGCCTAAGCGAGAAAACGAATCAGTAAGTTGAATATATTATCAGTTAAACCATTTCAGAAAAAATGGTGATATGGAGGATATGATGATAAAAGAAGATATAAAAATTTCAGTAGATCATGGGAGAATCGAAATCGCTGCAACAGTGGAAAGACCTGGGGATGGAAAAAACCCAGACGTTCTCATAGTGATGATTCCAGGAAGCGGACCAGTTGATCGCGACGGCAATATGAGAGGAATGCAGGCAAGTATTTATCAACAACTTGCTGATGCATTGGTACAGTCGGGATTTGCTACATTAAGATATGACAAAATTGGCGTAGGAGAAAGTACAGGCGATTTTAACCGCGCGGGACTTGACGATGCTGTTCAATGTGTAAGCGACATCATCGATTATTGCAACTCATCTGAGGATATGACATTTACAAAAATCTTTTTGCTGGGACATAGTGAAGGCACGATTATAGCCACACTATCTGCTAATCGAAAACAGGTGGATGGAATCATTTTATTGTGTGGTGCCAGTACATCATTGACAAGTGTCATAACCTCTCAAAATGAAGCATTATTATCAGAAATCGCCAGCAAATCCGGGTTTGCCGGAGCGCTCCTGCGCAAGCTTGTGTCGCCTGAAAAGCAGCGGCTCAAGCAGAAGAAGCTATTTGATAAAGTCATGCAAACGAATAAAACGACTGTAAGGATTAGTGGACGGATCGTTCAGGCGAAGTGGTTAAGAGAGCATCTATCTCTGAACGATCAGGAAATTTTGCAGCTGTTGTCCTCTTTAACGTGTAAAGTGCTAGCCATTCATGGAAGCAAAGACGTCCAATCGCCAATAAAGCCTTTCTATCATTTGAAAAATTTAGCTTTAGACCATATTCAAACGGTAATGATTGATGATATGAATCATATGTTAAAGAAGCAAAAAGAAGCTTGCTCTTTATTAGCATTGAAAAAGATCTATAAAAAATCGGCCCATGAGCCAATCAGCCGTGAGCTTGTCGATGAGATTGAGAATTGGCTTCAAGCTGTGCGCTGAGAATGTTAGGAGATGTTAACGATGAAAAAAGTGATTGCTGTATTCATTTTAGGGTTGGTGGCAGGTGCGGTTTTAGGAGCACAGCAAATCATGTCTTTAACGCCTGAAAAGGAAAGCCAAATCGTCGCTCAGCTTGGGTCAAAGCAAGTCATTATTATCGTGGCTATGCTGCAAACAGCAGCTATGGCGGGTATTGCCACGATGGTAGGATCTTGGGCTTCTCCAAAGGTTGGTTTGAACAAACCGTTTATTTATAACAGAAAAAGCATTGCCGCGGCAGTGGTTATCGGACTCGTGTCTGCCAGCTTCATCGTCATTCCGGAAAAGCTTGTCTTTGCCGAAGCGTTGGGACTGGAGGAGAAGTTTGAATTCTCTTGGCTTTATTTTCTTGGCAGCGTATTATACGGGGGCATCATTGAAGAAATACTTCTAAGGTTTGGACTTATGACGATTATTATATGGATTGCCAGCAAAATGACGAAATCTGCGAATAGCAATGGAATTTACATTGCCGGTATTGTCATCGCTGCGCTCCTATTTGCAGCTGGACATCTTCCTGCGACCGCGCAAATGTTGGGGTTAAGCCCAGTGTCTGTCATCCGCACGTTGCTGCTTAATTTTTTGCCGGGGATTGGGTTCGGCTATTTATATTGGAAGCACGGATTAGCATATGCGATGCTCGGACATATCTCTACGCACGTCATCAGTCAATGGCTCCTTCTCCCTTTATTGTTCAATTAAATCGAGAACAAGAGAATATGAATGGATTGCGCAGATTTTTACAGAACGTTGGAGGTTTAAGCAACGGACGGAAGAACTTATATTTCACGAAATTAACATTGAACACATTCCGATTGTAAATAGTTGGTATTGCGATGCTGACAGTTTTCATGTTAAGAAGTTGACAGAGGAATTTATCCATTATGTAGCTTCAAATCCTGATTATGACTGCTGGATGATTTCAAGCAATAACGAGTTTATAGGTAAAGTAGATGTTGAAATAGAAGAAGACAAGGCATATATATCAATTATAATAAAGCCTGATTACAGGCACAAGGGATACGGAAAAAAGCACTTCAGCAAATCGTAAATAAAATACATGAATACCGGCATAAAACAAATGATCGCTGGTATTTTCCATACGAACGAAGCAAGCAAACGATTATTTTTGTCCGTTGGATTTATTCCTTTGTCCAACGCTCCTGATGAAGATGGTTTTATCCATGTTGTATTTCACTATAAAGAGAAAACAGCATCGTTTTTTAATTCATATTTAAAAAAAAGTAAATAGTGTTATTCTAGAAAATAAAACTTCAAAAGTTAAATTTTTATATAGAATGAATATGCTTAAGCATTGGCACAGCTTTCCACAGGGTGGAAAGGAGCAGCAATAGGATTGGGTACCGTATCTTTATTATTATACATTGTACAAGGGTATTACATGATAGGAACCCGTGGAATCGTAGATTACATGATTGGTAGTGTTGTTTTTTCTGTTTACGATGATCTTATTATCTGGTTTCATCACATTGTTCATTTCTTGGACGAAGAAAATACCTTCTCTTTACATGTGGATCGCACTCGCCTGCTTTTTCCTGGTGTTTATATGTTTTATCGGTCCTTTGAAATTAATGTTTATTGTCACACTATCCATCATGGTTTCCTTTTCTATCATAGGGATGATGATTTGGCGCATGTTGAAAGGGCAATATCGTCAGTCAAGTAAGGTATCAAAAATCATGACGATCGTGCTGTCATTTTTATCAATAGCCTATATTTTTATTGGTGGTTATTGGTTATTTCATAATGGTAATAACGAATTACCAATGTTATATAAACTGAAGACGATGAAAGCAATGGAGCAGTATTCGCTGCCATTGGCTAATCCGTCTGAGCCGGGGGATTATCAAGTAAGGACGTTATCGTATGGAAGCGCCAACAGCTATCGAAAGGAATTCAATGTTGAACATTCACTGATGACGAAGCAAGTGGATGGTTCGTCATTTGTGGAAAATTGGTCCTCCATTCGCACGAAAACATTTGGATTCGGGCCCGATCAAATGCCGCTTAACGGAACCGTATGGTATCCCGATGGAAAAGGAACGTTCCCCTTGGTCATCGCCGTTCATGGTAATTATCTAGCTACTGATTATTTGGATCTTGGATATGCTTATTTAGGGAACCTGCTTGCCAGCAAAGGTTATATTTTTGTATCGATTGATGAAAACTTTCTGAATACTTCGCCATATGATGACTTATTCATGTTGAAGGTATTAAAAAATGAAAATCCGGCTCGCGGTTAGCTTATTTTAGAACATTTAAAGGTGTGGAAGAAGTGGAATCATGCAAAAGATCATCCATTCTTCAACAAAGTGGATATGAACCGAATTTCATTGATTGGACATTCTCGTGGTGGTGAGGCGGTGGCGATTGCGGTGCTTTATAATCAATTGCCTTCATCTTCTGAAAATGGAAATATCACATTCGACTATCATTTTGGCATTCGTTCCATTATTTCTATCGCAGGCACTGACGTCAATATAAACCTGCGGGACAACTGACCCATTTGAAAGATATCAGTTATTTAGCCATTCAAGGATCACATGACATGGATGTAAGTTCGTTTGACAGTGTCAATCAGTACGAGAGAATTGATTTTACAGAAAATAGTCCCTACTTTAAATCAGCGATCTATGTGTATGGGGCCAACCATGGACAATTTAACACAAAAATGACGGAATGGGTTTTGGTAACAGGCTCTATAATACAGCAAAAATTTTGCCTCAGGAGGAGCAATTACAAATTGCGAAGGTGCTTGTTTCTTCATTTTTGGAAGCAACGTTGAAACAAAAAACAAAGTATCGCCGTATATTTCAAGATATTGGTTATGCCAAGGACTGGCTTCCAGATACGATGTATATCAGTGATTACTGGGATGGAAATACCATGATGGTTGCAAACTTTGATGAGGACATTGATTTTTCTACGACGACATTAAAAGGGGGAAGATTGGTTGGAAAGACATTGAAGGAATGGAGGGAAGAGAAGGTCAAGATGAAATATGTTGGTGGTCTATATCGTGCGGTTAGACTTGACTGGGATCGTGCAACGACTAAAGAGCTTCCCAGCTATGCGGTTATATTATCTGACAATGAGATGGCTACAGAGGAAAGAAGCTTCATCGTTTTCTCAATGGCTGATCGAGAAGAAAAAAAGTTGGACGCAAAGAGATCACCACTCGATCTGTCTGCACAGGTAGAGGATCGCAGCGGCAATATAGCAAGCTTGCCATTAAGCAGTGTTGCCGTCCTGTTGCCAATGCTTGAAGGGGATATTGTGAAATGGCCATTTACATCTTTGCTGCCAACGAAAGAGCCGATATTTCAGAACTTTGCCTTTCAATTAGCTGATTTTAAGATGGCCAATCTGGCTTTCCAGCCTGAGAATTTAAGCCAGGTTCGCTTCATTTTTGATAAGACAAAGAAAGGATCGATTTATTTGAGCGATATTGGCATCCGTGAGAATTCGGTTATCAGTGAAGCAAATTAAAGTTTTCTCTAAGAATGCATTAAATAAATGGTTGGAGAAGGGAAGGAGGAGTTTTTTTGAATATGATTCCATTATTGTTGTTATTAAGTTCCTTTTTTTATTTTTCAAGGATTTGGCTTTTTTATTGTTATCCCGATTGCTACAATAGGGTTAATTTTGGGGATTTTTCTAAAAAATCAATCAGAAGATGTTTTTAGTGAACTACTCACCACTTAGCTAACGCTTGAAGCGGGAGCTTCTCAGTTCCACGACGAAAGCAACCTTCCGTCTCCCTGAGCGTTACTTCGGTTCGTTCCAACCCTAGGTATCCGATGATTCGGGGTTCTTTCGTGCCTTGGATATTTTACGCATGGAAGTCTTTGTTTGGTTTTCGCATGGGATTTTCTACATGCTCCCCCTCATATCCCGTTCACAAAGAACATGATATACATTTGTTCTATCATGCGTTTTGGCTGACGCCAACCGAAAGTCATCTTCCACCTACTTACTGGGCTATGACCTTCATGTTCCTTGAGGGGAGAGACTTCTTTCGGAAATCCGTTAAAATTGGTATTTGGGGAAACGCTATATGGTTCATCTTTGTAATATGTTGGTATTCATTCATCTTCTATAGTTGATTTCAACAACCTTAAAAATATCCTTTCTCTTAAGTATCACTAGAAATATGAAAATGGCTTAAAGAAATGGCTGGTGTATTTTCTGTTTTTTTATAAAAGGCTCTGTTAAAAAATATTGTTGATATTTGAAACCTTTCCAAATTTATAGTATAATCTCATTAGGAACAAACATTCGGTGATTGGATGGAAAAAAGCTTTTTAAAAAGGAATAAGTCTATCAATGAGGGAAGCGCCATGCTACTCCAACCTTTTCCGTTGGTGGTCGATTAATGAACGAAACTCGGGAACCTCGTTCTGCCGTTTTTATTCAACCAACGGAATAATGGAACATTCATTCTAAATTAGAGGAGAATTTTATGGAGAAAAAACGAAAATTAGTATTATTTATTTCAACGAGTTTAGATGGATATATAGCTACAAAAGATGAATCTCTTGATTGGCTATTCCAAGTCGAAGGTGAAGGAGATAACGGTTATTCTGAATTTTATGAAACGGTAGATACGATTTTATTTGGTAAAAGGACCTACGATTGGGTACTGAAACAAGGTATAGAAAAACTCCCATATGAAAACAAAGCATGTTATGTATTTACAAGATCTCCTCTTGAGGATCAAGAAGATGTAAAATTTGTTAATGAAGATGCGGTTCATTTCACCAATAAACTTAAAAATCAAGAAGGAAGAAACATTTGGCTTGTGGGTGGAGGAGAATTGTTACATTCTTTTATAAAAAATCAATTGGTTGATGAATTCATCATTAAAGTTGCCCCTATTTTACTTGGAACAGGAATTCCTCTATTTAGAGAGGGAGATTATCAATTAAACCTCTCGTTGAAAGGTGTCAGGAACTTCAATCAATTCGTTGAACTGCACTATGAAGTTAAAAAGTAAAGGCACACACAAACGAAGGGAAGCCTAAAAAATGGGTTTTCCCTTCATGAATCGCAATGATCAACACGAAAATGTAACAGAGCCTCATAAAAAAGAAAGCACCAAGATAAACTTCTCGGTACTTTTCGCTAGTTTTCTTTTCCTGCGCTTGCTGTAAGTCGCTGATATCTTGCCTCATGTTCAATGGAACGTTTGGAAAGAACGTCTAAAATACGCTCGTGGCGCTCTTGATTTAGCTCGATGTTTTTAACAATTCGATTGGTCTCTAAGATAGCTTGTTGAATGCTTATAAGATCTCCTTTTGTCGCAACCGCAGCAAGATCTTCTTTGGTTGCCAGTTTTGTCTTCATCTGGTCAATTTCTGATTGAAGTTCAACTAGTTTCTCGAGAATTTGATTTAATAGCGCTTCCACCATGATCATCCTTTTTTGAAATATTGCGCTGTGTTCTTGCGCTTTATGTACATACACCCTATTCACATTGTTGGTTATTCGTCAATCTTGGGTTTCGACGAATTCGACCGATCGGCGCGGCAGATCAGGTAGCTCTGATTTTGGAAAATCTATATCAGATAGCCGATTTTCGTTCTCATATTGGATACAAAGAATTTTGCAACTTCTTGAGGTCGCTTCCTATCATATCATGAATCTTTCATGGCTATAAATTATTATAAGTGAACAAGTAGATAGATGCAATGTGACATGTTAATTTTGACATAGATCGAGCGTTTGGACTTTTTCTACGGTCGGGCAGACCCATAGCGCCGCTTTATGGAAACGTGGGCGGAGCTGAGGATGGCGTTATTTCCATTTTCGTTGACGAAAAGGCAAGCCCGAATCTAACAAGCTTCGGCAAACTCAAAAATCCTCATTTGTTTTCCTAAAAATGACGTATGAACGAAAGAAAAACTGTCGTCGACCTCCAGTAGCGTCAAAAACCCGGGGGATCGACGATAATTTTCTAACCGCCAGAATTCCTACAGCGATCAGAAAAAGAAGCTATTGCTCGAACTTTGAGATACGTTTATAATGACATTGTATCCATTTTCCAAATGCTGCTTTTATCATTATTTTTGGGGGTTTTTATCTTAACTATGAGGGATTGAAACTTTTATGAGCGCAAATGATAGAGCGAAATGGCTTGAAGTTTTTATCTTAACTATGAGGGATTGAAACCTGTAACAGACAATGAAGGGGCTATTTCTACACCATGTTTTTATCTTAACTATGAGGGATTGAAACGTGAATTAAAAGAGTCGTCTAAAAAAAGAATTCTCGTTTTTATCTTAACTATGAGGGATTGAAACTGTCTAAATGTTGAACCCTTATATCCATGCACCCAACGTTTTTATCTTAACTATGAGGGATTGAAACGAATACGGGGGCACAAGCAATTTTTCTTCTTCTTTGTTTTTATCTTAACTATGAGGGATTGAAACCATCGAACAAGAGAACTTTATAATTGGGATCCGTCCAGTTTTTATCTTAACTACAAGGAATAAAAACATTTTGCACGGACAGTGTTTTTACTGCCATCGACGGCGCGTCAATTATAGGGCTGTGGTGATTGAAATGGCTTTAAGAAAACACATCAGGAAACTTAAGATCAAATTTTATGTTGTGCGGTAGATATATGGGGTCTTCCCTCATTACATTTACGTGATGGGGGATAGACCCCATTATTTGTTTATTATCATATAAGCCTCAAGTCTTATTCGAATATACATTTGAGGTCCATTTTGGAACATTCCCTTTTACTGTATTCTTACAATAAGAAAAGGAAGAGTCGCTTGATCTTATTCCATCCAAGTTGTAGATCGAGGCAAAATGTCGGATATTCCATTAAATGGAAGGTGACTGAAGCATTAGATCATGCGTGAGGTTCAGCCGTTTTAAGGGTGCCTGAAAAAGTTGATGGTTCGAAGTAGGGTGAAGAAACTGATGTAAAATTTAATGGGAAAGGAAGGAAAAACATTGGAAAAGAAAATTCCTGTTTTATTAGGTCTTATTGGATTGATTAGCTTATCCCTTATCTTTTGGAATCCAGTTGATTTTAGTTGGTGGCCTTTCGGAAAGCCAAAAAACCAGTCGGTTACATCAGAGGGAATTGATATGATTGAAATGGATATTTCAGGTGTCAGCACAACGATTATTCCGAAACACCGTGAAGACATAAAAGCTGATTTAGATGGAAAGGGAAAACTGACAGTTAAGCGTCAGGGAGATAAAGTGAGTATAAGTGTGGAGCGGAAACGGTTTGGGTGGCCATTTCATAACAAGGCAAAACTGAATCTTTATATCCCTGAAGATTATGATCGAAACATGGTGATAAATCTGGGGTCAGGGAATTTGAGCTTCTCTGGTCATTCAAAAAATAAACCGATGAAACTAGATAAATTACTGTTCGATGTGAGCTCAGGAAACGTCAAACTAAAAAATATATCGGTTCAACGTTTTGAACACGACAGTTCATCGGGGAATGCCGATATCGACTCATTAACGGCAGAATCAGGAACATTTGATATTCGTTCGGGAAATCTCAAGGTGCGGCATTATAGTGGAGCGATTGAGGCCGATTTATCATCTGGAAATGTAAGTATGCAAATGGACGAATTAACAGGGGCTGTGGATATTGAAGTCAGTTCCGGAGGGGTGGATCTTCATCTTCCGAAAAGTGCTGATTTTACTTTAAACGGAAAAACAAGCAGCGGTAATATCACATGTGATTTTCCGTTAACCAAGAAAAAAATAGAGCATAAAAGCATCAAAGGCGTCCATGGATCCGGTGAACATCCTATTGATCTAAATGTATCGAGCGGTCATATAAACATTTATTAAAACAACGGAGAACAATATGAATTTAAGAAAGCAGCCTGATTCCTATCTTTGTGTTTCAGGCTGCTTTTTCAATGATTAACCTGTTTAGAAGCAGCATCGACAAGAACAGACATTGATCAGAATCTTCAACTGAATGGATCTAGATGTTGCGCCTTCTCTTACTTTATAAAAAAATAAGTGACAAAATGTGATTCATAAATCCATTGAATCGCATTTCTAAAAGACTATTTTTGTATTTTTTTGAAAAAAAAGAAGGGATTTTTGAATAAAATGAAGAAAAATTTTTCACATCACTTACTATTGATGGATTATATACAAGTGATAAATGATTTCGCCATCCCATTCATTTGCACATGATCTTGAGCGAACGAGAAGATAGATACCCATTCAATTAAGGAGAATTCGGTTTTTTTGGCCGAGAACCGAACAACCAGCTGTTTTCAGAGAAATGAATGCGTCTGCAAGCGGCGTTGCTGGATCGTCTGCTCGCCATCCCTGCTCATTAGAGAGGGGAGTATGGCTACATTAATGGAATGGATAGCTAGGAAATCTATAAAAAAGTGAATCGAGAATGCCTTATTTTAAGCTTTTGTGGGTTTTAAAGGGAGGGATGAGACAACATGGGGAATGGATATTTTGTCAGCGAGTTAAAAAGGGCGTTTTTTTCACGAAACACATTCATTAGTCAACTATTAATTTTCGTCTGCATATTTATCGGCTCTTTTGAGTTTATTTTTCATCCGTACCCAGGTGTAAACGCCATTTATTTATTTATGTACTCACATAGTGAGGGAACGTCAGCCATATTAAGTTTATTGTTTCCCGTGTTAGTTTCTTTACCGTTTGCTGCTTCTTATGTAACGGATGTTCGCACTGGCTTCATCCACTATATATCTTATCGAATGAGCCGAAAAAAATATTTGCTGATTCGCCTGCTGGTAAACGGACTAGTAAGCGGTTATGTGATTGCATCAAGCCTGCTTGTATCGTTTATCCTCTTTTTACTGATAAAGAAATTTGATGTGTCGGTTGTAGATACTCTAAATATCATAGTCTTGCGCGGGGTATACGAGTATTCGCCGGTTTTATTTGTTTTGATCATGATTTTGAATAGCTTTGTTTGCGGGGTCGTTTTTTCTACTTTAGCGCTTGGCGTATCTACGTTTATTCATAATCATTATTTAACCATTGTTTTTCCTTTTGCTTTTTATATCCTTTCTGGAACTTTGTTATTTCAAATCAACAAATTCCTCAATTCTGCTATGTTATTTGATTTAGAGTATGATCCTGATTTAAAGATTTCATACGTCGCACTTTACGATTTGATATTGCTAATCATAGGAGTTGCATTATTTTTTATAGGAGCTGCCAAACATGCGGAGTAATTTGAGCATTAGATTGCTTAATATTCTTTATAGTGGCAAGTTTGTTTATACGATTCTATTGTTCCTCATTATCATTAGTCTATTTCGTTTTCATTCTTTTTTCATGTATAAAGAGGAAAAAAATGTTTTCGATTTATTATTGTTTTCATTTCATGATTTTTTCCATGTATTCTTTCTCTTATCATTAATTTATTTAGTGAGTATCTTTCCTTTCACCACTTTTCGTTCGTTTGATCAGTACGCAATGATTAAATTCGCCAGCCGCGCCAAATGGTTTTACACTTCTGTTATCAGTATGGGCATGGCAACCTTAATATTTGTTTTAGCGTCGGCTTTCATTTGCCTCCTTGAATCATTGTTGACATTGAAATTTGAAAACAGGTGGAGTGAATATGGGGCGGCCGTATATGACTTCCTATTAAAATATAACGATATAAAGCCATCGACGTTGGTGTTAGTTAGTCTACTTCTTGTTTATTTATTTTTTCTAACATTGGGAATCACTTTTTTTGTGGCTAACTTAATCGTCCGAAATAATGTCATTAGCTTTATTATCACACTCGGCTTTAATGTGATTAGCATCGTTATATATTTAAGTACAATCACTTTCTTTTATCCGTTTACATTCACTTATCATGTTTTAGTAGGAAAAATGGGGAGCTCATTTTATAGTCACTTTGTCCAGTCCATAATCTATTGGGGAACGGTTTTGACCCTATTATTTTTTATAGGAATATCGCGGGTGAAAAAGATGGACTTTAGTTGGAGGCAATCATGAAATACTTACGTCTTTTAAGGTATTTTCTTCGTACTTTGTTGTATAAAAGAAATATGATAATCATCCTTTTAACTTTTGTGGTTTTTCATTTTGTGTCATTCAATTTTTATAATTGGCAAAATGCTGGACCTGCTTCTCTTTTAATAACATTTTACTATGGACCTGCTTATTTTAATTTCGATTTGTTAAGATGGTTGCTACATCAAACGCCGATATATGTTTTATGTGGGAATTTTTTAAACAAACAACTTAATGAAAACAACCTTTGGATACTTCCAAGAGCAGGTCATTTTTCTTTATGGTTAAATGGGATGATTTCAGCTAATTTTATATTTATCGTGATTTATTATTCGATAGGGTATTCCATCTCCATACTATTATCATACCTGATAAATGGCGGAAAAAGCATGAGTGCTAGTTTAGATGATATTCCTTTGTTGAACACTTATACTCCTCTAAAACTCATGTTATTTCAATTTGTTTTACTGATCTTGTTGACTTTTTTCATTATGTTAATGAGTCATGTGGTTTCGATATTGGCTGGCAATTCAATAGCAGGCTTTAGCATCTCTGTTATGTTTATTTTCATATCAGTAGGTTTACTACAAAGTTCACCATATGTGAATAAATGGCTGCCGTTTTCACAGGGCGTTCTTGCAGCGAGAAACGCAGAGGTTTCTCCGTTTGCGTGGTCATTGAGTTACTATTTCTTTGTAATTTTTATGATTATAATACTCGTTCATTATATATGCTGTAAACGCATGGACAGTCTATTACATAAGAATGCGCTATAAGGTGGGATATGATGAATAGCCATAATGACAGTGCAGTGAAAATTGTAAATCTTAGTAAGGAGATAAAGGGCCATAAGATTTTAAAGGATATTCATTTAGAAGTTAGCAGGGGGAAAATTTGCGGAATCGTGGGTAGGAATGGATCAGGAAAAACCATGTTATTTAAAGTTATAGCCGGACTGATCAGACCCACCTCAGGCATGGTTGAAATATTTGGCGACCCAATTACTTCAGGGAAGTTCCCTAAAAACATAGGGTTGTTGTTAGATAAAAACGGCCTGCTTCCTCATTATTCAGGCCTTGAAAATTTGAAACTATTGGCTTCCATTAATCAGATAATTTCGTTGGAGGAAATCAAAAGGACTTTGGAAATCGTAGGGTTAGACCCTGAAGATAAAAGACCTACAAAATATTATTCTTTAGGGATGAAACAGCGACTCGGTATAGCTCAAGCGATTATGGAAAAACCAAGCCTTCTTATTTTAGATGAGCCAATGAATGGGCTGGATGAGGACGGTATAGCAGACATCAGAAATTTAATAAAAAATTTAAAAACGCAAAATGTAACGATTCTCTTATCAAGCCATAACTCAGAAGACATTAACCTTCTTTGTGATGAGGTTTATAAAATGGACAAGGGATGTTTGAGTGCTTTGAACAACCGCAAGTCCGAATTCGCGCCACATACGTAAAAAGGCAGCGCCGCCTTTGATGGATGTGTCCATCAAGGGCGGTGCTTTTCATATTTCATATGCCAAAACAAAAACGAAAATACAGCAACCGCAAAGATTTCTTTCTGCAACGGGGGAAGTGAGCCATGAGAGAGTTGAAAAAGGCTTGTGACGGTAAATCCATGATCAATGGTTCGAACGATTCGTTCCGTGTATCATCCTATCTTTCTATCATGGAAGTTTCCCCCTTTTATTTCAGGCGAAATACGCAATCTTCCTTTTATCTAATTTTTCCTGTTATGGAAATCTTGTTTTCTATCAGATAAGATAAACATAGTAGGTAGTTTTCTTGCGCTTTTTCAATCGGACAGGAGGAACGATTTATGCCGGATTTGACTATATCAATTTTAACCGCTGTGATCGGCTTTTTTCTCAGCTTCTTGGTAGATTTTTTTAAAAAATGGCGTTCGTCTGTGTATGTAGGTATATTCGCTGCTATATTCGGAATTGGATGGATCGTCTATGTGTTTTTGGAACAAGGGTTTCTAGAAGCGACGATTATTTTTTCTATACTGTTATTTAGCTTTTTTAGCTTTCCGGTGCCAGAAAGAAGCGGTGCCCAATCGCAAGAGATCATCGGTAAACTGAAAAAACAAGGATCAAGAGAAATTGTATTGTCTAAGAATAAAGAGCGTATCCTATTGGATTTCTTATTTGCGGGATTGTTTATGGGCATCGCTGTTCTTTATTTCCTTTTCGGTCCGAATTCCCCCATCACGCTCGTACTTTTGTACAGCTTCGTCTCTCTTGTGGCTGGGCTGACGAAAAGAATAAGACTGTTTCGCTCTCTTCGTTTTTTTTACGCAGAACAGGAAGAGGCGCTATATGCGATATCTTTTATCGAAACGAAAAAGTATCCATTAAAGGAGCTTTCAGAAGCAAGCGTTCAAACACGGCCGGATGTGTTGCAACTATTTCCGCTTTTTTCTTTGTTTTCTCCTCATACGGACTATACGACCAGCGTGGGGAAAACGTGGAAATTATCTTTTTCCGGCGAAAAAATCTATCTCACCCCTGATCCATCGGAATCGATGGATTTCGTCCTCAGAGAGGAAAGGAAGAAGCTAGAAGAGATCGAGGTAAAACCTTTTTATCATCAAAGTAATTGGAAGCGTCTTCTAGGAAAGGGGTATTTTGCGGCAACGGTGAAAGGAGTAGGAGCCTATGCGGCTCTCTTAACACTTTTCACTTTTATGGGTATCAGCCCGCTTGTGACGGCCATGGTTATTTTGCTATTTTGGATATTCAATCTGTGGATTTCTGATCGCGTATTAAAAATGGCTTTAGATATGAAGGAAATAAGCGATCCTCAGTTGCTTCCGATCATCGAGAAAGTCTTTTCACGTGCTGGACTTTCCCATGTCACTATTTATGTCACAGAATCGGTCGAATATAATGGGTTGGCGGCAGGCGCTAATATTGGCCGATCACTGGTGGCGCTGACTTCGGAAACGCTGAAGCTTCCCCTTGAAGCCATTGAAGGCATTTTGGCTCATGAGGCCATTCATGTCAAAAAGCGAGACGTCTTGACTGGACAGTTGTTGCGATTTGTTTTGATTGGATGGATTGTCATCGGTATTTTCTTTATACATGAAACCTATCCGAATTTGCTAAAAAACCATCAAATCCTCGTTTTTTTCGTCCTTTGGATTTTAATTTTTCTGCTTCCTGCTTTCCAGTCTCTGATTACGCAGTGGATGGAAGTACGGGCCGATCATTTAGGAGCAACGCTGTTGGATGGCGGGAATGTTCAAATGGCCAAAAGTTTGACCATCCTCTCTGAGCATCAAGATCAAGCATCGGAAAAAGCAATCGGATACCACGTCGTTCCTGAAGAAGAGCAAGAAGCGGAGGAAAAGGACGAAAGATTGTCTTCTTTGGAAAAGGATTCTTGGTTTTTTCGATTTTTGGAATTTCAGTTTATGTCTCATCCGCCCATGTATTGGCGTGTTCATTCGCTTCGAACAACAGAAACAGGATGGAACATAGGGAAAATAAAATTATGGTGGAACAGCCGCTTTCAGGAATCGCTGCCCAATTGGAAGAAAAATCTATAGACTTCCATTCTTCTTCCAAATCCTCCGATTGAAGGGTTTGAATCTTGATATGCATTCAATAGAAAAAATATTCCATTTTATGAGAGGGCAATCATGAAAACAGGAAATAGCTAGCTTACCATTTCTCTATAACATTTTCTGCTAGTCCTCATTGGCTAACGATCATATTAAATTTCATTGTATATCCGTATATGAGCTTCTCCCACCTAAACTCTGTTTAAAGGTGGGAGATTTCTCATTGGATATGTTAAATTCTGACCATCAGACCCCTTTGCTGATCATAAGGTATAAGATGAGAACAGGGAGCAATGTTGCGAGCGTTCCGAATATCATCCAGTGCCGTGACGCCTGGCGGTACGATTCTATGTTGAATTCGTTTTCGGCAGTTGGAGCGCTGAGATGTATCATTTTGCGTTGCAAAGGGAGCAGCACTCCGGCCCAAAGTATTCCTGTCAATGCAAATAATATCAAGGACAAGGTTAGCCAATTAAATCCTGAAACGAGATATCCCGCTTGAACAGCCATCCAAACTCCGGATATGATAATGAGCAACAGTCCCGGAATAGTGAAAACGAAATCAGCTAGCATGACATTTTTGGCAGTCCGATGAATGAAGTCACGGTGTCTCGTTTGATCTGCCCGCATTTTCCAGAAAGCCGTCACGATAATATTGCCTAAAAAAAGGACAACCCCGGCAATATGCATAAATAACAGAGATTTCATATGTTTTTCCTACCTTTCTGCCTTTGACTGAAGCCTTTCAGACATTAGTTCGGCAAAATCTTGATTAAAGAAATAGCCGTTTGAATCAATGACGCTGCGCATCCGCAAACCAAATGAGATAAGCGTAAATAATTCTGCTGTTTTGTCGGCATCAATGGACTGTGAGATAACGCCAGCCTCTTGCCCAGCAATGATCCATGATTTGGACATATGAATGGCTTGTTCATAATATTGCTGGAGTATTTTTTTTATATCAGGTTGATCGCTTTTGCCTAAAAGGTACATGAGCACTTGATTGCCGGGATCTTGCGGATTTTCCAGATCTGACAATCGGGATGTGATTTCATAGAGTGGTTCCTCAAATGAGGCCTTTTGCGAAGCCTGATGGAAGAAGCGCTCGTTTATTTTGTCGAGCCTTTCCTTCAACACCCAACTGAAAAGTTCGTCTTTGCTTTTTACATAATGGAAAATGGCTCCTTTAGATAACCCGGAACGCTCCATAATGTCATGGAGTGTTGTATTGGTGCATCCTTTTTCATAAATTAATTCTTTCACAGCATCCAATAGCAATCGCTTCGTTTGCTCTCGTTTTTGTTCACGCTTCAATTATGTGCCTCCTTTCGAGGGTATAGGAGTATTTATCATTAATTATAAATACCGACCGTCGGTTTGTAAATAAAAAATTTTATTGGCCAGATAAAATGATCGATTGTGAGATTCCGTGTTGGCATGATGATGATTCGATTGAAAAGAGATAGGCTCGAGCCTGTTTCCTTAAGTGCAGAATTTTGGAGAGGGATAACTGAAAGGGGGAATCTATTTCAGAAAAACGGGGATAGAACACGTATTAAAGAAATTCAACTTTTAGGAAGTTGGTGATTACGTGCGCATCATAGATCCAATATCTCAACTGTCGTCGATCTCCAGTAGCGTCAAAAACCCGGGGGATCGACGACAATTTTCTAACCGCCAGAATTCCTACAGCGATCAGAAAAAAGAAGCTATTGCTCGAATTTTAAGATAAGTTTATAATAAAATTGTATCCATTTTCCAAATGTTGATTTAATCATGGATTGTGGGGGGTTTTTATCTTAACTATGAGGGATTGAAACCACTACAAGTGGAGCTTGGCGAGTGTGCAAATGAAGTTTTTATCTTAACTATGAGGGATTGAAACTCGCCTCTTGAGAAATCAACCTGTCCGTCGTGGTAGTAGTTTTTATCTTAACTATGAGGGATTGAAACTTAGTGCAATCCGTTAGAATATCGATTCCATGAAAGTTTTTATCTTAACTATGAGGGATTGAAACAAAATGGCGATTTTCTACCATGCATCCCCAACAAAGTTTTTATCTTAACTATGAGGGATTGAAACAGTTGAGATTTATTTTTCATCAAACACACTCCTTCGGTTTTTATCTTAACTATGAGGGATTGAAACAATCCAATTTCGCTTTTCAAATTTCCTTCTACGAAGTTTTTATCTTAACTATGAGGGATTGAAACAAGATCAAGTAATTGGCACGATCAAAGAAAAATTCGTTTTTATCTTAACTATGAGGGATTGAAACAAAATGGCGATTTTCTACCATGCATCCCCAACAAAGTTTTTATCTTAACTATGAGGGATTGAAACAATCCAATTTCGCTTTTCAAATTTCCTTCTACGAAGTTTTGGTGTTATGTCAAGAAAACGGACACGTTAAACAGAGAGAAATAGCTGAACTTAGGCAGCTACTTTTCTCTGATTAGCGTAGTAAGCAGCCTCAAATTCATATGGCGATACATAGCCAAGAGCTGAATGAATTCTTTTGCGATTGTAGAAGCATTCGATGTACTCAAAAATGGCTTGTTTCGCTTCTTTCCGCGTGCGGAATCGATTCAGATAAATGCACTCTTTCTTGATTAGGCTATGAAACGACTCCATACAAGCGTTGTCGTAACAGTTCCCAC
>NZ_NASY01000017.1:0-8394 GCF_002075365.1 Anoxybacillus sp. UARK-01
TATAAAGAAAATAAATGCAGCAAAAAAGTTTTTAAGAATTTTCTTATAAGAAAATTGACCATCTCTTAAAATTGTCTACAAACTAAAAATCAAGCTATAAATAACAAATATCTCCACACCCCCCTTGATGTTTAGAAGTTAAATCCGCATAAATTATAATTAATTTGGTAGTAATCGCAATTTGAAAAGGAGCTTCCGAAATAATCTATCTGCTAATTTATATTACTTGGATTCAGCATTTGACACGGAACCTTCTGCTAAAGTGCCTGTTGTAACTAACTCAGCAAAGCTAATGGTGATCACGGCTGCTTCTCCACGTCAGTTCACTAAATGTTTTTTCTATAAACAGGCGTAAGGGAGTTTGTGGAATTCCCCTCACGTTGGCTGAAATCCGTTTGAAATTGCAAGAAAATCGTTATTTTGCTCCGAATAATGTGCTAAATTTATACTTTATCTTTAGGTAATTCACTAAGTAAAGTTCCATATTCATTGGAAATTTTAAAACCGATTCTTTTCCTCATAACATCACGCCGCCAAAGATTATTGTAAAGCGGAACCGATTGGATGTTTAAATTTCATTAATTTAAATATGCCCCCTGTAGACTTCAGGGAGCATATTGCACCTTAAGTTATATTTATAGATATCCTTCCTCTTGCGTTCTATTCAATCCGATTCTTTTGCATGAGAACCCATTCATCAAAACACTCATCTAATACGTTCGCAATGTTATCATTTGATGAGACTTGTATCTTAAATAAGAAAATTCCTTCGTCTTGTAAAGTTCCTATAACGGAGTCTAAAGAATTTAACCATATCCCTTGATCATAGTAGAATTCCCAAATTCCTTCTTCTACATGGTAAGCTGTCGCAGCATGAATTTCTTCATTAGTATTTTCATCATACCGAACGATGTGATAATGCTGATAGTCGATATAAGAAAGTTCTAAAAGATCCAAGTGAAAATAAGTTAGCACTTCCTCCTCTAGCTGTCTAAAAACTTCCTTACTTATCGAAACTTTTAGAGAATATCCTGCACAGTTCCCTGTCAAAAAATCATATACAGCTTCTTCTTTGCAACCTCCTCTATTATTCATAAAATCCTTTATATAATCGCGAATTCTGAGGTGATCTTTAATCTCTTTTGATAGGTAAATATAGTAATTAAACTTCACTTTTTCGCCTCCTTTACTCAAAATCACCAAGGAAACTTAGGAAGGTTTTTTCCAAAGTTTACATGTGTTATATCATAATGTTTGCTCATGTCAGGAAATACATGGAAATGTATATACCCAATATATTCCTTAGATCGTTTAAGTACCTTCATATCAATTCTTAATAGCTGCTTCTTTCCATAGCTAATCGTAAACAATGTATGATTATCCTTATTTTCTTTACTTCGCTTAGGGCCGGATACCTTCAATTTTTTTCCGTACTTCTTATATGCCTGTAAAATATAAGGGGTTACTTTTTTAACAATTTGTACTACAACAGCTCGTCCAAACCATATAAGCGTATCCTCAATTGCTGCTATAATGAGTGCAACAGCTAGTGGATTGTTTCCATCTGGATCAACATACATCACAGGATTATCATTCGTATACGTGTATCCATTTTGTGTTAATGGATTATCTTTATCTCCAGGATACGCATCCCTCGAAATAAACCTCGCCGTCTCCGGATCATAATACCGCACTTGCAAGTAGTACAGCTTCGTTTCCCTATCATAATAATATCCTGCATATCCTATCGGCTGTCCAGCCACGGCCGCATTTTCCGAAACTGACAACACTTTGCCCCACGGGTCATAGCTGTAATTCGCGACCGTCGCGCCGTTTTCGTCGACAATGCGGATAACATCGCCGCGATAGTTGGTGACATAATAGAACGGATCGTCGTTTTGGTCCGTCACCGTATTGGGTTTCCTGTTCGTCCATACCGTTTAGTCGTTATCGCCATCATATCTTCAAAAACAAATATGGTGGTTATCATCGCCATAACCACCAAAAAATTCAATCTAATTATACATTTCTTCTTTTATCTTTAGAAATAATTCTATTTCTTCTGGCTCTTGCTCACTTAATCCATCAAAATGCTTCTCAGAATGCACTAATTCATAATAGCCCCATATAGCAGTTAGGCTTTCACTTTGTCCAAAATGCTTAAAATACCATTTCTCAGGAAGTGAATTTGATATAACAGAAAACAATTCTGCTGGATACCAATTTGGCATTTTAAAGTCATCATAAATAAGGTAGTATATTCCCTCTTCATAAAGAATTATGCCGTAAACTCTATAAGTTGTACCCAAAGAAATACCATCATAAGAAGTTAATGTCTCGTTTCCTTCTCTTACAATTTTGGGACTAAACATATAACCAGTATTTTTCTCACACCGTAGTTCCATCTTTAACACATCCCGATTATTTAAACTTAAAATCATCAAACTTTCCAGTTTTAGTATTGTAATTAAAATGAATATTAATGTTACCTTTTGAGGTCTTTACAACCCTTTGCATTTTTACCCATCCTTCTGAACCCAGCCATCTGGGGTCATTCATGTTTTTTGTCGGGACTCTAGTAGCACCTTTTAAAGGATTGGATAATACTTCCTTCATGGCCAACTGTTCTTCAAGGCTGTTAGGGGTTGTTCTTCCTGTTGAACCTCTACCTAATGATTTCTTTTTTAGTAGACTATTGAGGTTTCCAGTACCCTTACGTAAAACCTTCTTTGCTACTTTCCCTACCGCTTTTTTAACTAAGCTCTTTGCTACTGCCCCGCTGACTATAACATATGTGAGAGCACCTGCAACAGTCCGATACAATGTGGTTAATCCACGATTCCCATCCGGATCCACCAGCATCACCGGATTATCATTCGCATACGTATACGCATTGCATTTTGAGTGATCGGATCGTCTTTGTCTCCCGGATCTGGATCTCTTGAGATAAACCTCGCCGTCTCCGGATCATAATACCGCACTTGCAAGTAGTACAGCTTCGTTTCCCTATCATAATAATATCCTGCATATCCTAGCGGTTGTCCAGCCACGGCCGCATTTTCCGAAACCGAAAGCACTTTGCCCCACGGGTCATAGCTGTAATTCGCAACCGTCGCGCCGTTTTCATCGACCATCCGCACGACATCGCCGCGGTAGTTCGTCACATAGTAGAACGTGTTACCGTTTTGGTTTGTGACCGTGTTTGGCTTGCCATTCGCTCATGTAAACGCCCATACGGTTTGGCCGTTGTCGTTCGTAATGCGGATTAAGTCCGAGCCGTCATAGTGATAATGGTACGTCACACCATTCACCGTTTTCGTTTCTCTCAGTCCATCTGGGCGATACGTGAAGCTGGCGACCTCGTTGCCGTTTACGTCTTTGACTGAAAGCAGGCGTCCTTCTCCGTCCCATGTGTATTGGTAGCAGTCGTCCTTAAGGAGGTTCCCGGCGTCATCATACGTAAACACTTTGATTTTTTCAACATGTGCCTGGCCCCCTAATCTAAGTTATACTTGAGATAGTTAAGTTCTAAGGCTCAACTAGCATCATGAGTTTAAATAAAAGATAACATTAGATAGAAATACTCCCCATATAGTCATTGTAAAAAGAAACCTTGAAAGGCATATAGCCAATCAAGGTTCGCATTGTTTTATGTTTGTGTTCAGAATAGACATCTACATTTACTTAACACCGTTAGAATAATTTAAGAAGAAAGTATCAGCAATTTCTTGTGGAAGTTGTTGATTTACAAAATTGAGCCCTACCCACGATAAAACTGTTTCATCAATAGAGCGCCAATTTTTTAAAATCGGCAATAAATCTGCACTATTGTTTACATCTTGAAGCCCTAAAACACAAACCCCATAACTTCTTTCTCCCCATATTGCCCATTTCATTGAAGGAGGTAGCCAAATAACGGTATAAGAATTGTACAGCACTGCATCCGCTGGACTTTCCTCCGGTCCTAATTCAAGAACGTCTAAATATTCATCAGGTGATAAATTAACAGGGAGTTTCATCCAATTATAATAATTAAACTCTTTATAAAAATATTCTACTGGACTAGGATCTAACACTGCAGTAAGGACATAATTATCTTTTGTTTGTCTAGATAATTGCTGGATTGTTCTCCAAAAATCTTTGTCCATTGTCCAGTCAAACTCTTCAAACAAAAAATTATTGAATTGTTCTCGGAATACCTGTTTAGGCAATCTATTTTCTATATAAAACGTATTACTAGCCATTCCTATTAATTTATTAAACTCTTTTTTTTCCCTAACAAATAAAGTTTCTAAATTCATTGGCCCCCCCCTATTTTAACCTAATTTTTAAAGTCATTCTTTTGCTCCCTTTTGGATAAAAGTCAGCGGTTGAACCACCTGTGGATTTAGCACCGTCACGAAGAACATATTTTGCACCATCTTTTGTCAGTATTATTGTTTTTCCATCTTTAGATATTGATTTTCTCCATCCATCTCTAAGTAGTTTTTTTTCGAACTGTGCTTTAGATACATCAGTCTCTCTGTTAGCATAACGACTACCAGATTTAGTCACATCTACATATTTAGAAGCTTTGCCTTTCCCCTTACGTAAAACCTTCTTTGCTACTTTCCCTACCGCTTTTTTAACTAAACTCTTTGCTACTGCCCCGCTGACTATAACATATGTGAGAGCACCTGCAACAGTCCGATACAATGTGGTTAATCCACGATTCCCATCCGGATCCACCAGCATCACCGGATTATCATTCGCATACGTATACGCATTGCATTTTGAGTGATCGGATCGTCTTTGTCTCCCGGATCTCGATCTCTCGAAAGAAACCTCGCCGTCTCCGGATCGTAATACCGCGCTTGCAAGTAGTACAGCTTCGTTTCCCTATCATAATAATATCCTGCATACCCTAGCAGCTGTCCAGCAACAGCTGTGTCTTCGGAAACAGACAAAGCTTTACCCTAGGGATCATAGGGATAATTGCGACAGTCAGGCCATCTTCATCAAAAATTCGAACTACATCACCACAGTAGCTCGCAAATGCATAGAGTTAGTTATCGAATTTTTATCTCTTCTAACTGTTCATACATAGGATTTTTATTAACATCCATTTTACGGTAAACATTATATTTATTGGGACACCTTAACAAAAATATATTTTCATACACGGCATTATCCATAGCCACTGATAATCAAATAGTTTCTTCGTTTCCTGTATAAAAAAGCCCTCCCTTTCATTCGGTTATCTCGATGTATAAAAATAAAAAACTTTTCGAGCACCAAATTATTGGGAAGGCTAATAAGGTTATTCCAATGTAATGTACCCCATTACTAAAGCGGATAATAGGCAAGCAACAATAAATACAATATTTTTTTGTATATTAGAAACTGTATAATTTTTTTTCCTATAAAATCTATGATACGGAGTATTAATAAGAATATTATAATCTTAAAAAATAATGTGATTTTTCCTATAACACTAATATCATAAAATTTTTGGGAAGTTAGAGCCATGTTGTAAAATAACCAAAAGAAAATACATAAAACTACGAAGTAACATATGAGCAATTTAACGAGTCTTCTCATAATGATAATAACCCTCAACCTCAAAATGATCCAATATTGATTATTTACGATATTTATTGTAACCTACAATAGTATAACCAGTAAATAACGCAAGATCGGTCCACCAAAAACTAAGTGTAGTGATTCTCCGTAAAACAACTTTTGTCCCTATTTTTCTTGCTTGCTTCTTCACTATGTTAAGAATTTGATTTTTATACCCTCTTCCAATTAGTATTTTATTAAGGGCCTCTCTAAACACAGTATTTATAGCTTTTCCTGCTTTATACCCTTTTGCTATCTCTGTTGCAATTTTATAAATTTTATCAGCAATTGCTACACTCCCAGCCACAATTTTATCCGCAGTCGCCCAATCAAAATATGAAGCAAGCCAACCTTTTAAGCCGTACTTTAATGCATATTTTATTCTATCAATAGAAATAGCAAACTTCCCATCCGGATCCACCAGCATCACCGGATTGTCATTCGCATACGTATACGCATTTTGAGTGATCGGATCGTCTTTGTCTCCCGGATCTGGATCTCTCGAAAGAAACCTCGCCGTCTCCGGATCATAATACCGCGCTTGCAAGTAGTACAGCTTCGTTTCCCTATCATAATAGTATCCTGCATACCCTAACGGCTGTCCAGTCACTGTGGCATTTTCCGAAACCGAAAGCACTTTGCCCCACGGGTCATAGCTGTAATTCGCAACCGTCGCTCCATTTTCATCGACCATCCGCACGACATCGCCGCGATAGTTCGCGATATAATAGAACGGAGCGCCGTTTTGGTTCGTCACCGTATTTGGGCTCCCATTCGCCCATGTGAACGCCCATACGGTTTGGCCGTTGTCATCTGTGATGCGGATAAAATCAGAACCGTTATAGCTATATTCCCCCAACCTAGCCCAAATAAATAAAAAAACTCAAGAATTAATCAAAATTCTTGAGTCAAATCTGTTTAGATTATTATTTCAGGCTGTTATTAGCTATTTTCTCTCCTAATGTAGGGGTTATTTGACCAATTTCACCTAACCTATAATCAAAAGATTTTAATTGAGACTCAATTAATTCTAACACGTCATAATATGCAAAGTTTGTACCCAACCTGTAGTTTTTTTCCTCCAAACTCTCTTCTTCTACTTCTGTCAGTGTTTGGTTATATTTTTCCTGTATTTCTTTAATTAAATCAATTAAAAAATATTTCATCTCATTTTGCATCCTATCATCTCCCTACTTTGATTTTAAAATGCCTTCAAGAATTTGTTTTTGTTCCATTTGTCTTTTTATATCAGAAGGCCATTTTTTATGAATTAATGCTTGTTGCTGCCTAGGATCTAGATTTCTAAAGTTAGGAATATATTTCTCTGGATTTTTTATTTTATCTTTATGTTCCTCAATCTGTTTATTTATTGAATTTATTGCCCTTCTGATTTGTTCTGGGGACTTATTAATATACTGTTTATAAAATCCAAAATGTTTCCCACCACTTTTAGCAATAGCATAGGCATTATTAGTACCCTTACGTAAAACCTTCTTTGCTACTTTCCCTACCGCTTTTTTAACTAAACTCTTTGCTACTGCCCCGCTGACCATAACATATGTGAGAGCACCTGCAACAGTCCGATACAATGTGGTTAATCCACGATTCCCATCCGGATCCACCAGCATCACCGGATTGTCATCCGCATACGTATACGCATTTTGAGTGATCGGATCGTCTTTGTCTCCTGGATCTGGATCTCTTGAGATAAACCTCGCCGTCTCCGGATCATAATAGCGGGCTTGCAGGTAGTACAGCTTCGTTTCCCTATCATAATAATATCCTGCATATCCTAGCGGTTGTCCAGCCACGGCCGCATTTTCCGAAACCGAAAGCACTTTGCCCCACGGGTCATAGCTGTAATTCGCGACCGTCGCGCCGTTTTCATCGACCATCCGCACGACATCGCCGCGGTAGTTCGTGACGTAGTAGAATGTATCGTCATTCGCATTCGTCACCGTATTTGGCTTGCCATTCGCCCATGTGAACGCCCATACGGTTTGGCGGTTGTTCAATTTTTCGTACGATTAGTTCTCTTTGGTTTGATTGATAACAGTGTCAACTTGACAATTGGCAACCGCTGCATCATACCAAGATGCTTTTTCTTTCAAGTTCCTAAAAGCCTTTCTAACAGGAATGCTCTTTGTATCGAACTAGATTTTCTGCAATGTAAAATCATCCCTCTAACTATTGATAAATAACTATAGAACATCTTTTTCGATACGAATTAATATTTAAATGTTATCATCTTTTTTGATTCAAATTGAATAAAAATTAGTTGATTCAATTTGTTGAAATTAAATGTTATTCCCTCCATTCTGTCCTTTGGTAATTGATGTTAGTCTAAAAAGTGGACATGGAGAACAGGGAGATTATAATAAACTTAATTCCAATAGGTTCGAGGTGTCCAATCATGAAAAAGAGAACATTTGACAAAGAGTACAAGATTCAAGCGGTTGAGTTATGCTTGGAGGGGGACAAGTCCATCGCCCAAGTGGCAAAAGAGTTAGGTTTGGCTTACAACACTCTTCACCGTTGGGTGAAAGAATACAAAGAAAGCAACGGAAAGAGTTTTGTGGGTTCAGGCAACATCAAGCCACAAAATCAAGAAATCATTGAGTTACGCCGTCGTAATCAAGAGTTGGAGGAGGAATTAGCGATCCTAAAAAAGGCGTTAGGCATCTTCACCAGAAACCAGAAGTAATTTACGCATTCATTTTTCAACACCGAAACGAATTTCGCGTGGTGAAGATGTGTCAAGTGCTCGGTGTTTCAAGAAGTGGGTATTACGAC
>NZ_NASY01000018.1:0-22933 GCF_002075365.1 Anoxybacillus sp. UARK-01
AATAGCCGAACAGACAGGAATTTTTTTCGTTTCACCTATTAATCCTCGAAATAGCGATGAACGAAAAGATGCCTATGGTCGGATGATTCGTTCGTTTTTGAAAACAGAATTCGGAAAGTGGTTGTTTGGTTTTCGCAACTCGATTGAGCAGACATTTAATCAGTTAAAGAATGACGGATTAGAACAGCCGCGTTGGTATGGGTTTCATCGCTATTTACTGCATGTACAATTATGCATTCTTATGCACAATTTTGAGTTTTTACTCTAGTTTTGCAACACCTTCTTAAATTAAAAACCGTTAATCATCATATGATTCTACGTTATGGTTGTATCGTTTATTTTGCAAAACCTCTTTGTTTTTGGATATTACTTCAATTTCATACGTTTCATCGTTTTTAAGAAGAGAAGGTAGATTTTGAGAAACAATAACGTTATTCGTTAACTCCATCCAATCTTTTATTTCTTTCTCAGCAAAATCGGACTCAGAATAAGAGGATTTTAGAATGTATGTAATGGATTGGGGATTAAAGCCAATGGCAATGCCTATATATTTGTTACTTTCTCTTTTTAATTGCTTATCAATTTTCGATACGACGGACATCCATTTTCTTTCCCTTTCTGCTTGTTCAACATCGATTATTTTCACTTGAATGGATACATTGTGATCTTCCAACTCATTTTTGATGTAATTTTTTATAGCTTCTTTTGTATGGGACAGATTAGGCCCTTTGTTTGATAATTGTACGATCATTTCTTTATTTTTGGGGCTATACGACATAACTCCAATATGATAGCCTTTCCTATCTAATTCTTGTGAGAGCTTAGCTACATCAATATCTTCCTGCTCATTTTGATGTAAGCGAGATAAAAGATAGATTATTCCGACAATAAATAATAGGGATAATGCAGTAAAGCCAAATAATTGCTTTTTATTCATCTTATGTCTCTCCGTTTCTCATCACAAGTGTTGATGATCCATTTTTTACTAAAAATACGGAATGATATCGCTAGGCATCAAGCAATATCCATTAGTTTTTATTGGATTATCAACACACCTGTTTTCTCCTAATAAAAATTCTCGTAGCGCTAGAAAAAATAGATTCACTGATGACCCTCGTAATGAATGGTATCTGTCAAAACTCACGGTTAGAAGCGGAGCATTGCTCACATGAAGAGCAACATTGGGGAATCGAATTTTCGATCATGATGGCAAGCGCCACCGGTTAAAAATTCCCCCGTCCCATTGCCAAAGCCAATCAATCGTTACCTGCACAACTAATGAGAAGAAGGAAAAGCTGCATGGCTTTATTTACATTTCATTTTCGTTTTTTCTTACAACAAAGAGCGCTACAGCCTTGCCCCCATCCAAGAAGGCACCTGCACAGATTCGTACCGTTACATATAGGTTTTATTTTAACGATATTTCCATGCATCAACATTGTACCCTAACAGAACTATTCTAACAAGAAAGATTTATAAATTTGTATATATGGAACAAATATACTTTTTGTTGTTATATAGCTAAACAAAACTATTTCGCACACCATGAAGGGGCTCAATTGCGTTCCGACCGTGAGTTTTTACAGACATCGTTCGTTCCATCTTTATAAACATACTATAATCCCCTCGGCTATTGGGCACGAGAACCGCTTTGATCGCCGAGGGGAAGCTAAAAACGTGATATTTATCATTCCATTCTACCAAAAGGTTTGTTTTTCCCAAGTGTTGAAGATTGATGATCTGGCTCATTTTATGAACGAGCCTGTTTTTTTCGGCTAGCAATATCAATCCATACCGCGAGAACAAGAATGCTTCCTTTCACTATATACTGCCAAAATGTTTCCATTCCTAATAACGACATGCCATTATCAAGCGAGGTCATGACCATCGCCCCAATAATTGCTCCAATGATCGTACCTGATCCACCAACAAGCGAGGTTCCACCGATGACACACGCAGCAATGGCGTCAAGCTCATACATTTGCCCTGCTGAAATGGTGGCTGATGAAAGACGAGCAGTGAGTACGATAGCAGCAATGGCTGACAGTAAACCCGTAAAAACAAATAGAATCATCGTATGACGTTGAATATGAATTCCGGATAAACGCGCCGCCTCCGCATTGCCGCCAATCGCGTACACATGGCGGCCAAACGTTGTTTTATTCGCAATAAACGAAAAAATAAGCGCCAAGCCAATAACAAAGATAATCGGAAACGGAATACCTTTATAGCTGTTCATTGTGAATACAAATGCTACAATAAGGGCACTGATCGCCATTACTTTTGCCATTTCAAGAGAGAGGGGAGCTACAGAAAAACCGTAACGCTGCCGCGACCGCCGTTTTTGTATCGTTGAAATCACAAGAGCTGCAATCGCCACCACTGCTAAAACGACTCCAAAGCCATTGGTGAAATAAGCGCTCCCTAACGCAATAAAATTAGCGTCTGAAATAGGAACAGTCGTCGATTTCGTAATTCCCATGAGCACACCACGAAACACCATCATTCCACCCAGTGTTACAATAAAGGCTGGAATCGCTCGGTAGGCAACGAGCCATCCTTGCAGCATTCCAATCAACGCACCGGCTACGAGTGTACCTAAAATGACGACACTTGTGGGCATGCCCATCCAGTTGCTCAAAATAGCGGCAAGTCCTCCTGTTAAACCGACAATGGAACCAACGGAAAGATCAATATGTCCCGCCACAATGACAAATACCATACCAATCGCTAAAATGGCAGTAACAGACATTTGCGTAAATAAGTTAGAAAGATTTCGCGCACTTAAAAACGTATCATTTAAAAAGCCAAAAAAAATCCAAATCACCACTAACGCGCCAATCATCGTATAGGCGCGAATGTCTATTTTCCCCCATATCGGATCCCGTTTCTTTTCCACTGTATGTTCGTTATGGATGACCGTTTTTGCTTCCATACTATTTCCCTCCTGTCGCTGCCATCATAATATTTTCTTGCGTTGCTTCCTCGTGAGTAAACTGCTTAACGATCCGGCCTTCGCGCATAACGAGAATACGATCGCTCATTCCCAGGATTTCCGGGAGCTCTGATGAAATCATGATAATGGCTACACCTTCCTCAGCAAGCTTGTTCATTAAATGATAAATTTCATATTTAGCTCCAACATCAATCCCCCGCGTCGGTTCATCCAAAATCA
This sequence comes from Anoxybacillus sp. UARK-01, assembly GCF_002075365.1. NCBI lineage: Bacteria > Bacillati > Bacillota > Bacilli > Caryophanales > Anoxybacillaceae > Anoxybacillus > Anoxybacillus sp. UARK-01. Next base: position 3,176 of record NZ_NASY01000018.1, read on the forward strand.
AGATCTTCGGTTTAGCCATCAGCCATTTCGCCAAAACGACCTTTTGCTGGTTTCCTCCTGACAGCGTTCCGACTGGTGTTTCCAATGAAGTGGTTTTTGTTCTAAGCTCCTGGACATAATTTTGGCTCCACTTTAATTCTTCATTTTGATTAATGACGCCGAATTTACTCATATTTTTTAAGCTTGCAAGAGTTGTATTAGCTTTGACATCCATCCCGAGCACAAGTCCGAGACGTTTTCGATCCTCGGTAACAAGCGCGATCCCTTCACGAATCGCATCCTGCACAGTACGGATGCGCACTTTCTTTCCTTCAATCCATACTTCTCCTTCTACTTTTCCTTCATAAGCGCCAAATAAACTCATTGCCAGTTCTGTACGACCGGCTCCCATCAGCCCTGCAATACCGACAATTTCCCCTTTCCTTACGGATAAATCAATATCGTGATTGACTTTCATTGGCTTGTCTTTATGCCAAACTGAATAATGTTTAACTTCTAATACCACTTCTTGGGGATTCCGTTTCATATATGGATAACGCTCCGTCAATTCACGGCCAACCATTAATGAAACGATTTGATCCTCATTCGTTTTTGTTCTAGATAATGTGGCGATGGATTTGCCATCGCGCAAAACGGTAATCGAATCGGCTAAGCGAAACACTTCCGGCATTTTATGAGAAATATAAATGCAAGCGACCCCTTGACTCCGCAACTGTTCCAAAATGCCTAACAAAATTTCGACTTCGCTTTCTGTAAGCGCCGCTGTCGGCTCATCTAAAATCAAAATTTTCGCTTGCTTGGCCAGCGCTTTGGCAATTTCGACCAACTGTTGCTGGCCAATCCCTAATGACTGCATTTTGGTTTGCGGCGCAATGTCTAAACCTACCTTTTTCAGCCATTTTTCCGCTTCATAATACAGTTCATCCCATTGGACTATGCCAAATTTTTTAGGTTCACGTCCAAGAAACAGATTTTCACCGACGGTCATTTCTTTGACAAGGGCAAGCTCTTGATGGATAATAGCAATTCCTGCGTTCTCAGCATCAACAATATGGCGAAACATAACTTCCTGGCCATCAATGCGGATGGTTCCGGAATATGTTCCAACTGGATAAAGCCCGCTCAATACTTTCATTAAGGTGGATTTACCCGCACCATTTTCACCACAAAGAGCATGAATCTCTCCTTTTTTCACTTTAAAGCTGACACGATCAAGCGCTTTTACGCCGGGAAATTCTTTGGTAATGTCCATCATTTCTAACGCATACATATGCCTCACTCCCGTGCTATCAATCTCCTTTAAAAAGAAGGGGCTGGCCCTATAAGCCAATTCCCCTCCTCTGCGGCTTTATTGCTTCGGCCATTGATCCTTTGGAACATTTTTAAATACATCTTCAAGCTTTTGATATCCATCTTTAATGACCGTCTCCACAATATTATCTTTTGTGACTGCAATTGGATCTAACAGCACAGATGGAACATCAATTTTACCATTAGAAACGGTTTGGTTCGTGTCAATTTTTTCCCCTTTTGCAACCGCTACTGCCATTTCCGCCGCTTTTGTCGCAATTTCTTTAATTGGTTTGTATACAGTCATGGTTTGTGTTCCTTCTACGATACGCTGAAGCGCTGCCAGTTCTGCATCCTGACCGGAAACTGGTACTTTTCCTGCCAGCCCTTGAGCAGCGAGAGCTTGAATCGCACCACCGGCTGTTCCATCGTTCGCCGCAATAACGGCTTGAATATTATTGTTGTTTGCTGTCAACGCATTTTCCATATTTTTGAGAGCTTCTTCAGGCTTCCAATCTTTAGAGAACTGATCGTAGACAATCTTGATATCTCCTTTTTCCGCCAGTGGTTTTAATACATTCATCGCCCCTTCGCGGAATAAATGAGCATTGTTGTCTGTATCTGCACCGCCAATGTATACATAATTTCCTTTTGGCGCTTTTTCCACAATCGCTTTTGCTTGCATTTCGCCAACACGCACATTATCAAAAGAGATATAGTAGTCGACATCCGAATTTTTAATTAACCGGTCATACGAAATCACTTTAATTCCTTCTTTATGCGCTTTTTCTACAATCGCAGCGGATGCTTCTGCGTTATGCGGCACTACCACAAGAACGTCGACGCCTTCGGAAATCAGCTGTTCAGCTTGGCTTAGCTGGGCTGCATCGTCGCTGTTGGCCGCAAGCGTTTTTACCTCTGCACCAAGCTCTTTCGCTTTTGCTTCAAACATTTCTTTATCGTGCTGCCATCGTTCTTCTTTCAATGTATCGAGCGAAAAGCCGATCACAATCTTATCATCTTTTTTCTTTGCATTGTCAGCGGTTTCATTTCCCGATGAAACGACGCCGCATGCCGTGAGCGCGGATGCCAGCACAAACACCGCTGCCCCTTTTGCCGCCTGTTTCCACCATTTCACTCTGTATTCCCCCTTTAAAAGTTTCCCTAATTTTCAAATTAATCATAGCATGATCAAAGAAAGCGTTTTCTTCTAGCATTCTTCATTTCTTTGTCCGATCATCGCACAAATACCATACTTTACTTCCGTGATTTGCGAAATGGATAGCATTTTTTTGTCATGAGACAAAAAAATACAGACAATCTATGATGATCGTCTGTCAATGTGCTCCCGATATTGCTTTGGAGTCATCTTCGTTATTTTTTTAAAGACGCGGCTAAAATAGTTTGGATCTTTATAGCCGACATCATAACATATTTCTTTTATATTCAAGCTTGCGTCACGCAAAAGCTGCTTCGCTTTTTCAATCCGCAATCCTGTCACATAGTCGCTAAAGGTTTGGCCGGTTTGTTTTTTAAACAGCTTGCTGAAATAATGCGGAGTCAAATGGACTGATTGTGCCACCTCTTCAAGCGAAAGGTCCCGATCGTAATTTTCCTGCAAAAATTCTTCTACCTGTTCGATTACCGATTGCTGTTTGTCTACTGCCAGCGGCTTCCATTCCTCTGAGCTTGCAGTCAACGGTACATCAGCAATATGCTGAACCCGTCCAAACACCGGCAAATAATAAAGAGCGGCGGCGGCTTCTTGATACGATTGCTTCAAACCTATGATCCCTTTTTGAATGGTGCCAATTCCTATTTTGATTCTTATTTGCAGTATTTTTTCAAGCGGTTTCATAAGTTTTTGCGCAAACGAAACGGTTTTTCCCTCCCAATGATCATCAGATTTAAAAAAAATAGAAAATTGACGGTCTATAAGCGGGCTGCATAAGCAATGCCCCACCCCTTGAACATGGTGTTTCATGGCTTCCAGCGCTTCGGGGCGTTCAGGCATCGATTCTAATTGAACAGCTAAAGCAAAACCAGACTCTATTTCCATTGGAATCATTTGTTTTTCATCAAAATCGGCAATATGCCCCATCAAAAAAAGAGTAAAGGTGGACTCGCTGAGAGCATATAGCTTTGCCAGCTTTTCTTTTGTATCAAGCTCCGCTTCGCGCGCTTTTCTTTCAGCGTCAATTTCCGCTGTCAATTTTTTGAGCACCGAAACAATTTGCTCTTTTTTGACCGGCTTCAGTAAATATTCGCTAACCCCCAGCGAAATTGCTTCTTTTGCGTATGCAAAATAATCATAGGCGGTGACGATCACGATTTTCATCATCGCGTGTGTTTTGCGAATTTCGGCAATGGCCTCCAGTCCATGAATTCCCGGCATTTTAATATCCATAAATACAATATCAGGCTTGTGCTGTTCCACTTGTTGAATGGCACTGCGCCCATGCTCAGCATGAAAAATAACAAATTGATGGGGCAGCAGCCGTTCAATCATTAATTGCAATCCCTCCCTTTCAAGTGGCTCATCATCAGCGATTAGCAGCTTGTACATCCTTCTCTCCCCCTTCTCGTTTTGGCAACATCAAAATAATGGATGTGCCTTTATTGGGCGCGCTACAAATATCGACAATGTCTTCTGTGCCATAAAATAATCGAAGTCTGCGCAAAACGTTAGCCATTCCAAGCCCCGTCGAATGTCCCTTTTTAGAAAATGAATAAGATGACGATTGCAAAATCGCTTGGCGAACTTCTTCTTCCATCCCGGTTCCATTGTCACTTATGACAACATGGATGCGATCTCGCTTCTGACGAACAGATAAGCGAATCACTGCACCAGCCTCCATTCTTTCAATGCCATGAACAAAGGCATTTTCCAAAAGCGGCTGCAGCGTCAAGCAAGGGATGACTTGTCCAAGACATTCTTCAGCAATGTCGAGCTGAAACATAATTCGGTCGCGAAATCTCGCTTTTTGAATCGCAAAATATTCTTTAGCATGAGCCACCTCGTCTCGCAATGTAACAGGCTCATCAAGCTTGCGCAGATTGTAACGCAATAAATTCGAAGTGGAGATGGTTAGTTCGCTCGTTTGCTCTGCCCCTTCGATATAAGCGAGCTTGGAAATCACATTCAATGTATTGAATAAGAAATGCGGATTAATTTGGCTTTGCAGAGCCTTCAGTTCTAATTCTCGGACCAGCTTTTCTTTTTCTAATATTTCCATATTTTTCGAGATTAACGTACGCAAATTTTCCATCATTTGCTGGAAGGTTTGCCCTAGAAGTCCGATTTCGTCGTTCCCATCCATTTGCGGAATATGCGCATCCAGCTTTCCAGCCGAAATTTGCTTGGCGGCAAAGACGAGCCGATAAATTGGAATCACGATTGTTCGCGATAACCAGATGGCAAAAACGATGCTTAAAAGCGTTGTTAAAACAAATAATATTCTGCCAAGCTCATTCATTTTGCCAATATTGATTAACATCTGCTTATAAACAGGCTGATAGGCGCTTAATTCTAAATCAACAAGCGCCTGGCTATCCTCGCGAATAAACGTTGACACCTTTTCAATTTCATTATAGGGTTCTGCATAATCTGACAGCTGTTTGTTTACCATCATCTGCACAATGGATGCCTCTAACTCGATAAACACTCCTATCATGTGTTTATAGTTTTCTAGAGTTAAAGCATCATTTCCCTGCAGTTTGCGATGGCTAAGCTGCTGATGCAAATCTTCGAGCCGCTGCCGATGCTTCACAAGCAGGCGATAGTTTTTTTCGTCCTGATGAATCATATAACCACTTAAAAAACGCAAATTTTCTTGCATTTCAGACGAAACCTGTTTATATAAAAAAATGCGCTGCATCATAACATCATAGCTTTCCTGCACTTTTTTGCCGCTTTGAAAAATAAAGAAGGCGATCACATTTAAAAGCAGTACAAGCAGAGGGATAAAAATAAACAGTTTCATGCGTATTTTCATTCCGTTCCCTCCTGCTGAACATTTGTTTTGTCCACGATTTTTATCGCTGTAAAATGCTCTTTTTCAATGTGCTGGCCTGATAAATGCTTGACCATTAACTCAACAGCAGAATATCCCATATCATATGGCTGCTGGATAATCGTGGCCACAATTTGTCCTTGGCGGATCGCTTGCAGCGTTTCTGTGACATTATCAAATCCAAAAATCTGAACATCTTTGCGGTTTAAATTTTTCGTCGCCATTAGAATTCCAATAGCATCTAAGGCACTCGTTCCAACCATTACCGAGATATCAGGGTGCGCTCGCAGCATTTTTTCTGTTTGAATCGAGGCTTGGATTCGAGAAATATTGGAGGAAGCGATCGCTGCAATCGACAATAATGGATTTTGGGCAATGACTGAGCGAAAGCCTTCCAGACGAAGGTTCTGATTAGCTGACATATCACTTCCAATAATGACCCCAATTTTCTTTTTACCATTCACTCTAGAAATTACTGCTTGACCAAGCAACTTTCCCGCTTCAAGATTGTTTGTGCCGACATAAGAAAGGCGGCGACTGAGAGGGGCATCTGTATCAATTGTAATAACTGGGATTCCTTGTGCCATCGCTTTGTTAATTAACGGGGTAAACCGCACATCGTTTAAGCTTTGGACAATAATGCCGTCAACGCGGGACGCAATCGCTTTTTCTAACAGTTTCATTTGTTCATCCATGTTGGTCCTCAATGGACCAATATATTCCACATTGACATGATAATGTTTGGCTGCTTCTTTTGCCCCGCGTTCAATCTCTCGCCAATATAAATTATCAAGTTCTTGGGAAATCAAAACGAAATGAGGAAGGGCCGGTGAAGAATGAACCGTTTGCCGCAATTGCTCAACCGTTTTTTCGATTTTTTGCGTCGAAACCACAAATTGAATCAAAACATAGAGAAATAGAAAAAACAAAACGGCTAAGCTAATCGTCCATTTTTTATTTGTCATACTATTCACCCAATTTTACTATAATCCGTTTCGAAAGCGGTTACAAGCAAAAAAAATAGGATTTGATTCACTTTTGTTGACATGGATGGAAGTTATAAATTGATTATTTAGAACATAGTTTGATTTGATATTGTTAGTTGTTATATGAGGTTTGTGTCCCTTTCTTTTTCGGAGCTAACTCGTTTCATCTTAAATTTTTATTCATATAACTGAATTTTTTGATTTTAAGCGTTTTCCTTCTTTATTTTTCGACAAAACCGAAAAAAAACATGGTAATATGTAATTAGATGCGATTTGAAATAGGCTAAACGGCATGATGTCTAGCCTTTTTTCCAATCTAGCAAATTAATTTTTCGGCATTTACGACATGGAATTGGCTCAATTGCTATCGCTCAAAAGCAAAAGGCTCTCCATTCTTCTCGATGAAAACGGTCTGGTCCTCGCTTCTCTGTTCGCTGTTGAACCATTGACACGTGCAGTATAGCAGAGTCCTTCCTTTCATTTCCGCATACTCATATGCATGGACATATCCTCAAGCCATCATTTGTTCTGCTTGGGGATTGAAGGGATGGAGGCTTATTCATTTTAGTTATCCATTTTCCGAATCGCTGAACGTTTTGCAGACAAAAGAATGAGTCTAAAAGCAGCTTATATGAAGGACTTAATATAAAGGGTATATTGTTTTCCGGCCATTATACAATCGGGGAACGAATCGATTCACAGCCTGTTAATAGGTCTTAGGGCAGTATTGTTCAGCTGCGACCTTTATCTCATTCGCGTACCGAAGGCAAGTCCACACCAACTTGCCCTCAGATCGTCGATTTTCCAGTGACTATTCCATCTTTCAGTTGCATTTCTATCATTTTGTCTTATGTCACGTCATCTCTAGGCTCGCTGAAAAATCGACCTCTCAGGTGTACATAAACTAACGGGGACTGGGGAAACTCTCGTTTTTATCATTCTCTACATCAACGGCTGCTCTCAGCTAAGAATCGCTTGCTTTCATCTTTTCGTTATTTACGCAATGACACCATTTCGATTCATTGCTTGGCAGTCTATGAAAACGAAGTGCACAAATACACATACACTTACACAGATTGGGGTTGCTTTGTTTATGGAGATCCACTCATACGATTCGTCCTATATGCGATTCTATTTTTTTATGCCTGCCATGCAATTCATTTTAGATGAAAACGGGGATATCGTAGATGTCAACGAATTTGCTGCGCGCTACTTAGGGTATATGCGCACGGAGTTGATTGGAACATCGCCGTTTGCGCTCGTTCATCCGGAAGACCGGAAAAGGGTAAGGCACCGTTCTAAATGGCTGTTCCTTCATCAGCCAAATAACATTCATTCCCTTGAATTTAGAGCATTAAAAAAGAATGGCGAAATCATATTGATTCAACAAAATATGTCTCAGATGACCAGCGAAGACGGAAAAACGCTTTTTCTTATTTCGTGCCATCACATCCCGTCAGAAAAAAAAGCAAGGCAGCTGCTTACCGGACAAAAGAAGGTGCTGGAATTGATTGCGAAAGAGCTTCCTTTGTCCGATATATTAACTGAAATCTCCCGTACCGTCGAAGAAATCCGTCCCAACATTCTTTGTTCTATCCTATTAATGAATGATGAAACGAAAAAGCTTTATCATGCGGCTGCGCCAAGCCTGCCTGCTGACTATGTTGAAACGATCAATGGAATGGAGGTAAAAATGAACGCCGGTTCTTGCGGCACAGCAGCATACCAGCGCGATCTTGTGATCGTTTCTGATGTTCAAACAAGCCCGCTCTGGCAACGTTATCAAGCGTTAGCTCGATCGCATGGATTGCGAGCTTGCTGGTCCATTCCCATTTTTTCATCAACAAAAAAAGTGCTTGGAACTTTCGCTATGTACCATCGCGAGCCTTGTGAGCCCGATACTGAAGATATGGATCTCATCTATACGTTTTCATCCTTAGCTGGCCTAGCTATTGAACAAGCTCGAATGCGGGAGGAGCTTCAAGAAAGCCGACAGCATTATCAATCATTATTTGAATACAATCAAGATGCTGTATTTTCACTCCATTTAGACGGAACATTTTTTGCGGCTAATGGCGCGGCTGCGCAAATTACCGGATACTCTCGCCATGAATTGCTCAGCATGACATTGCATGATTTAGTCATAGGAGAAGATTGGCCGAAAACCATTGAAGCATTTGCCAACACAGCAGAAGGCTACTCCCGCCATGTCGATTTTCGTATTCAGCATAAAACAGGAACGATTTTATATTTAAACGCCACCTCGATTCCGATTTTTATCAATAAAAAAATTATCGGCGTTTCTGTGATTGCAAAAGATGTGACAGAGCGTGAGGAACGGGAAGAACGCATCCAGCAAATGGCTTATTACGATCCGTTAACTGGTTTGCCCAATCGGCGATTGTTCCCTGAACTCGTTCTCGCTGCCGTTAAGAAAGCCAGGGAAAACGGAAAAATGGCGGCCGTTTTATATATGGATATCGATCGCTTTAAATATGTCAACGACTCTCTTGGCCATAGCTTTGGCGATCAAGTATTGCAAAAAACAGCGGATTTAATTAAAAAATGTGTGGCTAATAGCGGCACAGTAGCAAGAATGGGCGGCGATGAATTTACCGTTATTTTGCCCAACCTCGATCATCAAGAGCAGGCAATCGACATAGCACAGCGTATTTTGCGAATGTTTCAAGATCCTGTCCAAATTGACGATTTAGAATTATTTTTGACGCTTAGCATCGGCATTTCCCTTTATCCGCAACATAGTGAAAACGTAGATGCATTAATTCAATATGCCGATATTGCGATGTATGAAGTAAAACAAAAGGGCAAAAACGATTACTATGTTTTCCAAGATGATCACTTAAAGAAAAAATTGCCGGACCTCATTTTGCTAGGAGATTTGCATAAATCCATTCGAAATCGCGAGTTATTTATTGTGTATCAGCCCATTATTGATGTAAAAACGACAAAAATTCGCGCGATGGAAACACTTGTCCGTTGGTATCATCCCGTTCACGGTACGGTTCCTCCAAGTGAATTTATCCCTTTAGCAGAAGAAACCGGCTTTATTGTCTCCATTGGCGAATGGGTCATTCGCCAGGCGTGTGAACAGCATGAAAAATGGAAAAAGATTGGATTGCCGCCCGTTCGAATTGCCGTCAATATTTCTGTGAAAGAACTGCAAGACCAGCATTTTGCCAAAAGAGTGGAAGCCATTCTCTCACAAAAGCAGATATCGCCAGAATATTTAGAGCTTGAGATTACCGAAAGCCTTATGATTTATAATGAACCGATCATCTTAAATAACTTAATGCGGATGAAAGAGATTGGCGTGCGGCTTTCCATTGATGATTTTGGGACAGGCTACTCATCGCTGGCATACTTAAAGCGGCTGGATGTGGATACGGTTAAAATCGACCAATCTTTTATCGCCGATTGTCCCCGCTCTTATTACGGAAGCGTGATTACAACGACCATTATTTCGCTGGCACACCACCTTGGAATGAACGTGATCGCTGAAGGGGTTGAGCATCTCGATCAATTTCGTTACTTAGAGGAAAAAGGTTGCCAAGAAGCGCAAGGGTACTTGTTCAGCAGACCGCTGCATCCAAAAGAAGCGACTAAGCTATTATTTCAAGGAATTCGCCATCTTTATTAGCAACCGATCAACGGATAATCGCCATTCCTGTATATATTAAACGTTTTCCTGTCTATCTGTCGTTGTTTTCGACGGCTATCTCCCTAAACACCAAACCGATTCTTGGGACTGATGTGTGGATCTTGGAAAAGACAAAGAGTCACCCATTTTATGACCAAGTCAGCCAGAGTCGTTTTGCTCATCATTTTTGACAATGGAGTGTGTGCTGGAGTCAAAAAGACGTTTGCGCACAATGCTGGCTAGATCGTGATTACAAAGGGATGAAGGATGGCAATCCATTTGCCCTATCTCTTACTCTATGCTTCTTTGCATAATTGATAAACCAAAAAACAAAAACCCACACATTCCTCGATCCATTCGAGATGTATGTGTGGGTTTCCGAATTGATATAAGGCAGCAAATCATGTAAGCGTTGTCAACACCTTTATTTTTTCACAATTTGAATGTAATCAAAATCTAATGTATCAATAGCGTCTTCGATGTGCAAACGTGTGATAAAGCGATATGAAACCCCCAGCTGCGAAGGAAGAATATCTTCAGGGATTTGATAGGAAAAAGGCAAAAATTTTTTTTGTTCCTCTTTAATGATAAACTCCCCAGCAATTGGAATGGTCGCAATGACCGTATCTTCTTCCTTTCCATCTCGCAGCATTTTGCAAACAAAATCGACATCAAGCTTCTTAATTTTCTGCTCCACTGTGCCGCCGCGAATATACAGCTGCCCTTCAATCACATCTCCGGGATGAAGTATATTTTTATTTAAAAGCAGATCCACATATGCTGAACCAACACCTAGTTTGGACATCATTTTCCGCAATAGCATCCTCTTGTCACCTCTTACATTATCTTTTATACTCTTTCTTTATTAATGTGAACGATATAACATACGTTTGTCACTCCGATCTTGTTTCATTTTCTTGTCTATATAGCAAAAAAAAGATAAAAGACCCATGCCATTTAAGCAAAGGTCTGAGCGCTTATCGAGAAAATGACAGCGCTTCCATCACTTTCTATTTTCTAATTTATTCCATAAAACCATTTTGTCAATATAAAATTTATCCGCCAACATGCAATTGGCAGATAGTGAGAATCATCTTCAGAAAATCGACGATCAAAGACAAACCACGGCGTCCCTCTATGAGGTAAATGCATGACAAAACTCCAAACAAATCCCGCTCGTTTCATCCCGTCCATCGGTCTAAGAAACGAGCGGATGGTCGAGCCACGCCGCTTCACAGAACCATTGATGGGGACTGTTCTAGCCTTTATCAAGCCGATTCATAACGAAAAGGCAAGTGGTTGTACTTGCCTTCCGATCGTGTGTTTGATGGATATCGCCCGTTTCATCTTTCCGTTACATGATTGAGCTAGCGCAAAGGCAACATGGAGCGAGACAAAACCCCGCATCCCCACCCCGTTATGAGCTGAGAGACCTCTCGGTGGATGATGTTAAATAAACATGCTAAACGACAGCCAATATTCACCTTCGTTCACAGCTTTTTCTTCCATTGCTCCCACATATGATGTTCGCCATCCTTTGGCGCGTCCGATTAGAAAGATTGTATACACTTTGGAATTACTCGTAAACATTTTGGTTTTCAATAACATAATCCACCCGAATAACAGGAACATCATGCTGCTCCAGTTCAGCGACGATCATCCCTACATGATCATTGTAAATACAAAACGTCTGCTGTCCTTTTTGAAAAGCTGTTTCGCCATATGAAAGAACGGTATGATAAAGCTTACGCACATCAACATTCTGTGTCTTCACTCGTCTTCCTAAATGGATAATCACTTCTTTTCCAGCGATTTTTCCACGATACATACGCAATATCCCCCTTTGCACTTGTATTCTCAATATATGATAAGTGCTATATATTCATACGCGCTTCTTTTTATGTCTTAATCAAGTAATTCGCCAGTCACACGGCATTCCCCTTTTGGATTAGAATATTACCAAAAAATTTGCAAATTTTTTCTGAATTTCACTCTCTTTTCCTTGACGATGACGTTGCATTAGTGTATAGTAAAAACATCATTTAACAGAATATATTTCAACCCAAGCAGCACGCACGTTCACCTTAGACCGCTGTGGAGTATATTCCGTTATTTGATAAAATTTTTTAATTAGCCATAGGTGCTAAAGGTATTAGGAGGAATTAAGTATTATGCAAAACGGTAAAGTAAAATGGTTCAACAATGAAAAGGGTTATGGGTTCATTGAAGTGGAAGGTGGAGCTGATGTATTTGTTCACTTCACAGCAATCCAAGGTGACGGCTACAAAACATTAGAAGAAGGCCAAGAAGTTTCCTTTGAAATCGTACAAGGAAACCGCGGACCTCAAGCAGCTAACGTTGTAAAATTATAATCAAGCGCTCGTTGACATAGAAGTAAGACGAAAGCGAAAAAGCCAAGGGCTGACCTAACAGCGGTAGGTTAGCCCTTTTTTGCTGCTACCAACGCAGACAACAGATGATTCGTTCATATGGACAGATCAAGCTGAAAAAGAATGTCCGATCCTGCGCTGCCCATGATTCAAACAACTGTTCGCTCTGTCATCATCAAGCTGCAGTGCATGATATCTTGTTATCTCGGCCATTTCCTTTTTCATTGCTTTCTTTCCAGCGAATGCACCCTTTAAATACAAGCATCGAACTAAGATAATCTCTAAAAGGGTAACGCCTATCTCTCCTGATAAGAGCTTGAGGAAACCGTGAGCAGCATCTCCCCATATTGCTTAATTTGCTCTCCCACCGTACAACAGGTAATACAAAAAGACTGCGCTGATCTTTTTCCTTCTTCCTTACGCAGTGTGTTTTTTATAAAGCAGCCATCACAATATGTAGAATGAAGATCGTTTAGTTTCGCCAGTATCTCTTTTCGTTTCGCTAATTTTTTCTCCCTATTCATCTGCATTAGTTCCTTTCTTTGTAAGTTCAATTGTGCTTTCAATGATTTTTCCTTCAAGTGCCTGACGCGCCAGCTGATCCGCTTCCTTATTTTGCTTTCGAGAAATTGGTTCATAAATCGGATGAATACCGAGCTCCTTCAGTTTGGCTTCAATTCGGTCAAGCCACGCACTATAGTCCTTTTCAAAGCAAGGCCATGCACCAGACAGCTGATTCAGCACAACATGAGAATCGCCGCGGAAGACAACCGGCAAATGATGGACTCCCATTTCTTCAAGAGTTTGTACAACCGACCAAAAAGCAGCGTATTCCGCCTCGTTATTTGATTTTAATTCATAAAGACGGCGATTCATGCGAAATCGATATGGCTGATGATTTTGATGGTAATAGATCACCGCCCCGATTCCCGCTTCTGATGTTTCGTTATCAAAGCCCCCATCAAAATAAGCAATAATATCATGAGGTTCGCTTTCCACTTCTTGCAATAGCTTAACGAGCTCTTTTTTCGTCCATGACGTATTTTGCCGATCAATAAACACTAAGTCCTTCACACGTCCCGTTTTCTCAAAATCCTCCGCCATCCATAACGCCTTCTCCGCTTCAAGAAGCTCCGAAGTTAATATAATTTCTTGTTTTTTAGGAGTTATATATGTCCATTGAATGATTACATCCATTTTTGTCATCCTTCCGCCATTGTTCTTCTTTTATTATATATCAAACAAACGTACGAAATAACTGCTTATGGTTAACAAAAAAATATAGAAATTTCCTAAAAATGATGATAAAGTAGCAATAGTTCTTCATATGCGCTTCACTCGTAACCGATATAAGTTCAGGTTAAGAAATCGATATTTTCGTGAATACAGAAGAAAAGGCTGCCTCTATTTAGCTAGATGGCTATTTTTCGACTTCGGTAAGCTAAAAACCAGCTTGCGGCATATGCGACTTCTCATGGATGATGCCGCGCACCGACCTGTGTTTAGCGAGGCTATTTCACACGACGGAGGGATGAACACTTGATTGAAGTATATATTGATGGAGCAAGCGCCGGCAATCCTGGGCCTTCAGGTGCCGGAATTTTCATTAAAGGAAATGGAACAGTAGAACAATATTCGATTCCGCTCGGTATCATGTCAAATCACGAGGCAGAGCTCTATTCTTTCATTAAAGCACTTGAAATTTGTGTGGAAAAAGGTTATCGCGTCGTTTCCTTTCGCACAGACTCTCAGCTCATTGATGATGCAGTCGAGAAGGAATATATAAAAAATCGGCAATACGCCCCGCTTTTACAGCAAGCCCTCCTATTAACGAAAAAATTGGATTTATTTTTTTTAAAATGGATTCCGAGCAAGGACAATCATGTCGCTGATGAACTGGCTCGACAAGCAATTCATAAAAATAAATCCTAGTTAAGGGGGAGAAACATTGAAAAAGCAATGGATCGCCGATGCTAGCCTACTGGCTGTTACGTTTATATGGGGAGCGACATTTGTTGTTGTTCAAAATGCGATCTCCTTTCTTGAACCGCTTTCCTTTAACGCTGTACGCTTTTGGATCGCAGGCATTTGTTTGCTTATTTGGCTGCTTCTATTTCAACGATCTTCGTTACAACATTTTAATCGCTCGCTTTTATATGCCGGATTTTGGATGGGGCTGTGGCTGTTTAGCGGTTATGCGTTGCAGACAATAGGGCTCTTATATACAACATCTTCAAAGGCCGGTTTTATTACCGGTCTTAGCGTTGTATTAGTGCCGCTATTCTCTTTCTTTTTTTTAAAACAAAAGCCAACCGCTAATGCCGTATTTGGCTCGATTATCGCTGCATTCGGCTTATATTTTTTAACGATGGAACGAGCCGAATTATCGATTAATCAGGGCGATGTGTTCGTTTTCTTTTGCGCTGTTTCATTCGCCATGCATATTATTATCACGGGAAAATACTCTGCACATTATCCAACGCTTTTGCTGACGATTATGCAAATCTTTACTGTCGCTGTCATGTGCTCCATTGGCGCCTTTTTGTTTGAAGATGCCCCCAATATGTGGAATGGCGCTATTTTAGCGAAGCGGCAAGTATGGACAGCTCTGCTGATTACATCGCTGTTCGCCACTGCTGCTGCTTTCCTTATTCAGACAAACTTTCAAAAATACACAACAGCTGCCCGTGTAGCGCTTATCTTTGCAATGGAGCCCGTATTCGCCGCTGTAACCGCCTATATTGGGGCAGGAGAACGGCTTTCCGTTTCTTCTATCATCGGATGCGTTGGCATTTTGTGCGGTATGATCGTGTCAGAAATTCCGATTTTTTCATGGTTCTCCAAACGAACGCTTACACAAGGAAATCCTCGAACCTAACCTTCGAGGATTTTTTTAGTCAATCAATCCTTTTTCTTTCATGAATAACTGTACCTGCTGGCGCGTTTCCAGCCTCTGTTGGCAAAACTCTTCAAGCAGCGAAAGAAAAAAGCTGCCGTCAAACTGCTTTTGAATTTTTAGCGTCCACTCCAGAGCCATAATGGTTAGTTCATCACTTGCTTGCACATATTGCTTTCCGAACTGAACAAAACGAAAAACATCTTCATGGAAACGGAAGCCCTTGCTCTCTAAAAAAAGAAAATATTGTTCGATTGTTTGCTTTCTCATACACGGATCTCCCTATGGTAGATTCGCTTTCATCTTAACTCATTTTGCTCATTATGGCTAGCTTATTTTTTATTTGTTCGTTGATATGAAAAACAGCCTGTGGCTATTCCAAGCAAAGCGCCAGCCATCACTTCGATTGGCTGATGCCCAAGACGCTCGCGGATCCATTCTTTTTTCTGCTCATACCATTTTTGCTTTGGGCTTTGTTCAAGTCGCATGACTTCCTCGGCCAAATCATTCAACCGAATCGCTAGCTCCCCCGCCTGCCGCCGCACGCCCTGAGCATCATACATGACAATAAGACCGAACAACGCAGCCAAAGCAAAATCAATGGTTCGCATTCCTTTTTTTAATCCAATAAATGTAGCAAGCGAAGTAACACCGGCAGAATGAGAGCTGGGCATTCCCCCTGTCTCAAAAAAATACTTCCAATCCCACTGTCCAGTCTCTCTTTTTTTTAACGGGATTTTTAGGAATTGTGCAAAAGCGATTGCTGACAAAGCTGTCTTTAATGCTTGATTCATCTTTTTTTCCCCTTTCATGTGTCCTAAACATATTTTTTTCATAACTAGGCAACACTATCCGCGGAGGTGAACGGAAAATGGCGAAAAACGGAGGAACAAACCGCGGGACAAAGACCCCTGGCGTAAATCCCCAAGGATACGGGCAAGATGCAACATTTTCTCCAGATCCAAAGAGTGAACTTGAAAGCGCAGCAAAACGAAGCAATACGAAATAGCGCAATTAAAAGCTTGAGGTGGAAGGGATGCGTAAAATGGCTGTAGACAAAGTCCAATGGACTTTGTCTACAGCCATTCTCTTATTATTTATGCAATTTTTCACGCAAGACCATTTGCAAGATTCCGCCATGGCGATAGTAGTCGATTTCCACTTCGCTGTCAAAGCGCACAAGCACTTCGAATTCCTTCTTGTTTCCAGCTTCATCTGTCGCGGTTACTTTTACATAATCACGCGGTTTCACATTTTCATCAATGTGAATTTCAAATGTTTCTTTTCCGGTAAGCCCTAATGTTTCAGCATTTTCTCCCTCTTTAAATTGAAGCGGCAATACTCCCATGAGGACGAGGTTGGAGCGGTGAATGCGCTCAAAGCTTTCAGCAATCACCGTTTTAATTCCTAACAAGAATGTACCTTTCGCCGCCCAGTCACGAGAGCTTCCCATTCCGTAATCTTTACCAGCAATAACAACAAGACCCGTGCCGTCTTGTTTATATTTCATGCAGGCATCGTAAATCGACATGACTTCACCAGTTGGCCAATATGTTGTGTAGCCCCCTTCTGTACCAGGAGCAATCTGGTTGCGGATGCGAATATTCGCAAACGTACCGCGCATCATCACCTCATGGTTACCGCGCCGTGAACCGTAAGAGTTGAAATCTTTCGGCTCGACGCCTTTAGAAATCAGATACTGGCCTGCTGGAGTGTTTTTGCCGATCGATCCGGCCGGAGAAATATGGTCAGTTGTGACAGAATCGCCAAACTTGCCTACTACGCGCAAGCCTGCGAGCGGTTGTACTTGGCGAACGTCTGGAGACAACCCTTCAAAGAACGGAGGATTTTGAATATATGTGGAATCCTCGTCCCATTGATAGAGCGGTTCATCCGTTGTCTCGATTTCATTCCAGCGTTGATTATCATCGAACACACGCTCATACTCCTTGCGGAACAATTCTGGTGTTACGGTTTGCTTCACTACTTCTTTTATTTCTTCCGTTGTTGGCCAAATATCGCTAAAGTACACATCGTTTCCGTCTTTATCCTTGCCAATTGGATCGTTAAGAAGATCGATATCAACCGTACCTGCTAGCGCATAAGCTACTACAAGCGGAGGAGATGCTAGGTAATTCCCTTTAACAAGCGGATGAATCCGGCCTTCAAAGTTACGGTTTCCGGAAAGAACGCTTGTCACTAACAAATCATTTTCCGCAATTGCTTTCTCAAGCTCTGGAGCTAGCGGACCGGAGTTACCGATACACGTTGTACAACCGTATCCAACAATATTAAAGCCAATTTGCTCAAGGTATGGAAGCAAACCAGAATCTTTTAAGTATCCAGTAACAACCTTAGAACCAGGAGCTAATGACGTTTTGACATATTTTGGAACATTCATTCCTTTTTCAACTGCTTTTTTCGCTACTAATCCGGCACCTACTAACACATACGGGTTTGACGTATTCGTACAGCTTGTTATCGCAGCGATGGCGATCGCACCTGTTTTCATTTTAACTTCTTCGCCATTTAATGCGACCGTTATTTCTTTCTCAAGATCTGCCTCTGTTAATCCAAAGCCTTGGTTTCCTTGCGGAGCTTTTATTGCTTCACGGAACGAGCTTTGCATTTTAGAAAGCGGAATCAAATCTTGTGGACGCTTTGGTCCGGAAAGATTGGCTTCAATTTCAGATAGGTTGAGTTCAACCACATCTGTGAATGTCGGTTCTTCTGCATCTGGTGTATAGAAGAGACCGTTTGCTTTACAATACGCTTCCACCACTTGAATATGATGCTCATCTCGTCCTGTTAACCGCAAATAATCAAGCGCTTCAGCATCTACAGGGAAAAAGCCGCATGTCGCTCCATATTCTGGCGCCATATTCGCGATGGTCGCACGGTCAGCGAGAGGCAGAGTAGCCACACCAGGGCCGAAAAATTCCACAAATTTGCCGACTACGCCTTTTTTACGAAGCACTTGTGTTACTTTTAAAGCAAGATCCGTAGCTGTTGTCCCATTTGGTAATTTTCCCGTCAAACGAACGCCGATAACCTCAGGAACAGGGAAATAAGAAGGCTGTCCAAGCATTCCCGCTTCCGCTTCAATTCCGCCGACGCCCCATCCAAGGACACCGATACCGTTAATCATCGTTGTATGGGAGTCAGTTCCAACAAGCGTATCAGGAAATGCTTCATATTCGCCGTTTTCTCCTTCTACTGCATGAACGACGTTCGCCAAATATTCTAGGTTCACTTGGTGAACGATTCCTGTTGCTGGTGGCACCGCACGATAGTTATTAAACGCCTTTTGAGCCCATTTTAAAAATTTATAGCGCTCAGCGTTTCGTTCAAATTCTAGATTCATATTGTATTGAAGAGCATCATCACTGCCTGCTCTGTCCACTTGAACAGAGTGGTCGATCACAAGATCCACTGGAATTTCAGGATTGATTTCATATGGATCTCCGCCGATATCCGCCATCGCTTTGCGCATAGATGCCAAATCAACAACAGCAGGAACACCAGTAAAGTCTTGCAAAATAACACGAGACGGCTTAAACGGGACATCGATCTCCTTTAATTCGTCCGTTCCCCATTTTGCTAAATTTTCCACATGCTCTTTTGTAATGACACGCCCGTCTACTTGCCGAAGCACTGATTCTAATAAAACTTTGACGGAATAAGGTAAACGGGAGATGTTACCGATTCCCGCTTCTTCAAGCGCTTGTAAACGATAGTAGTTATATTTTTTACCGTTTACCTCAAATGAAGTGCGGGCTTGAAATACATCTTGTTTTGCCATATGTATTACCCCCTCAATCAATACTATACTATTTTTTCACATAAATGTCGAAAAAATAGTACGAATTCTCCCAAAACCCGTAAAATTGGTACGCTTTTATCTTATTATAAGCACTATGAATTGTAAATAATTATTCCCTCGTTTCTCCTTTTCAGAGAATAAATTTCCCTCTCCTTCGCAAACTATAGTAGGGAGGTGAAAGGAGAATGGGAAAGCGGAAGGCCCATCATGTCATTCCGGGCATGAACGCAGCAAAGGCGCAAGGAATGGGAGCTGGCTACGAAGAGGAATTTGCCAATGAACCATTAACGGAAGCAGAACGCCAAAACAATAAAAAGAGAAAAAAGAATCAATAACCCTTCTTCGCCGCTGCGAAGTGAGCAGCAGAATAAAAGGGGCTGTCTGATAAGTCCCTAAAATGAAACAAGTGGAGAAAAACGAGCCGTTTTTCTCCACTTGCTTTTGTATTTTTTCGATTTTTCTTCGAAAGTAGCTGGCGGATGCCTGCTACTTTCAGTATGTTGTGGGCTAACGCCACAATCCCAAACTCGACATGTACCTTGTCGAGGCCCCGCAAAGAAAATCTGCGGAACGACCGATTGCCCTTGATGTGACCGAACACACTTTCTACTTCGACTTTGCGCCGAGCGTAGATGGCGGCTTTCTCTTCACATTCAAGGGCTGTTTTTGCCTTCGCTTTCATTTCTTCGAAGACGGTATTCC
>NZ_NASY01000019.1:0-4156 GCF_002075365.1 Anoxybacillus sp. UARK-01
CGATTGTACCACATTTCCGCTCGCGTCGGTTTCATATAAGACGTTGAGGCTGTCGCCTTGGTAGTGGTAGTTCGTCACGACGCCATTCACGTTCTTTTGAATGCGGCGACCGTCTTCGTCATATTGGTACGTCACAAACGGCGCGCTTTCGCCTTTTCTTGTAACGGAAACCAATTGATCGGCTTCGTTCCATTCATATCGATACTGGCCGTCTTCTAATCGGTTGCCGTTCGCGTCATACGTGATCATTTCATCACCGAAACGAACCAATTGATTCGCCGCATTATAATCGGCATTGGTCGTCGTCGATGATCCGTCTTTCGTTTTCACGATTTTCGTCCGGTTCCCGAATCCATCGTACGTATACTCGATCGTCGTTCCATCCGGCCGCTGTTCGGTCTTCAACTTTTTACCAGTTAGAAGCGTGCACTTTACATGGAGTGGCGTACATGATAGCCTCGTTTCATGCGGCTGATTCTTGTTGTTGCTCGCTTTTTAGCGAAATATCTTGTACGCAGAGGCTCCATGTCAAGTGATAGGGATTACGCTGGAATTTCCAGAAAAGTGTTCACTCTTATTTAGCGAAAACTGTTCAATTTTTCTCGTCGGTTACACTAGTCTTATTTTCCTTTTTATTATCAATGGTCTAACTAAAAAGACGACAACGCTATAATATAAAATAAGCGTGTCGTCAAATTTGTTCTATCGTACAGTTTGCTTTTGTTTTATCTTTTCAAACCAATCATCTGCAACATCTAAATAGGGTAAGACATTCTTAGCTATTTCGATAAACTCTGCTTCTTCTAAGTTTTGTGTTTCGTTATCGAATCTAAACCAATCCTTATTCCCATTTTTATGTTCCAAGATTCTGAAGCGATTGTTTAAGTGAAAAGCATTTAACTTTTGAAATGGACGGATGAGATTATCAATCTTTACATTTCCTTCTTCATTAACTTTCGCTACCCCAATCTCTATTAAAAATCCTCCCCCCCATTTATCAAATTGAAACGATAATAGATACCCCAGCTGCCCCCCTTGTTTCCTAAAATGAGGAAAGCTGCCCTTGAATCCCCTGCTTTTTAACTCTGGGACTACTATTTTCTTTAAAGCACTAATCATCTTATCTTTATTAGACATAAAATCACTCCTTACTGGTTAAAAACTTTCACGGTGTATGCTATATGATATACCATGCTTCTTTAAAAGCTTTCTAAGATTTCTACTTGGACCTACTTTACCAGTTCTTGAACTTACATAGAAATTCCAGTGCACCCTTTTCACTTTCCTATTTTTTAATAACCACGCATCTTTTGCAACCTGTGCCCTTGTGAAAATAGAAGCTGAGACTCTTCCTACTTTAACTTCATGTAATGTATCATTTTTTACAATATCTGCTCGTCTTTTTGTTTTGCCAATATTAAATATTCTTTGAAGATGCGCTGGTTTAGCTCCTAACCTTCTAGCAAGATATTTCTCAGCAGCTAATCCAGCTGACCTAGCTGCCTTTAATCTTCCTCCACCAACAAAACCAAACGCCGCCGCGACCGCGACACCTTTCCATCCTTTTCCCGATTTATACGCCTTATACCCATCATACGCCGCAAATCCCGCATTAATCGCCATCCACACAAAATGCCCATCCGGATCGACCATCATCACCGGGTTGTTGTTCGCATATGTGTAGCCGTTCTGCGTCAAGATATCGTCCGAATCTCCTGGATCAGGGTCCATAGATAAGAACACGCCATGGGTCGGGTGATAGTACCGGGCGATTAAGTAGTAGAGTCCCGTTTCTTCGTCATATTGGTATCCGGCATAATGATATGGGTTTTCGTCTGCCATCTCACCGGATTTTGAAAGAAGTTGGCCCCATGTGTCGTACTCGTAACGGGCCACCACATTTCCTTGCGCATCCGTTAACGCGATGACATCGCCATGGGCGTTGTAGTGGTAGAAGTACGTCGCCCCGCCCTTTTTCATCGCCAACAGCTGGCCGTTTTCTCCGTATACATACGATTGTACCACATTTCCACTTGCATCGGTTTCGTACAGAATATTTAAGCTGTCGCCTTGGTAGTGGTAGTTCGTCACGACGCCATTCACGGTCTTTTGAATGCGGCGGCCGTCTTCGTCGTATTTTGATATAACAAAAAGAGGTTATCCTCGAAATTCTCGGATAACCTCTCACTAAGAAATATTTGGAAGCTGTCCTTGCAATTGGATCATCGAGTTTAGCAAAAAGATTGCTTCCTCGTTCAAATAGTATCTTGGAATTTTTGAATTAATAAATTTTCAATCGCTTTCTCACCAGCGATTCCAAGAGGATTAGGAATCTGATCGGCTTCCTCTTTCGAAATCACTTCACATTCCGCGATTTCTTTTACACTATCCCCGACGCTCTTACGATACTTATCCAAAAAATAGACTTTATATGGTATCTTTCTTAGCTCTTCATCACTAAATACTTTATCGGAGTAATTAGTAACAAATCTCCACCTACGTTCCCTAATACCGCTAATTCCTGTATTTGCAATGAATAAAAATTTCCTTTGCTTGACTAACTGAAAAATTTCATCTATTAGAAGCGCTGTGGGAGAGAATTTGTTCAAATAACCAATTAAAATCTCTTCATCCTTATTTTTGTTTATTTCCCCCGATACAACAATACCGTACACATATTTACTAATGTCCCGCAAATAAATTTCAAAAATATCTCCTTGATTGATTTCTTTAAAATATTTGCTCCTGTTTTTTTTAAACTTTATTTTTACTTCTGTTATTGTTAGATCACGTATTTTTCTATTGTCAAAATTGATAGCCTCCATTATTCTATTCTCAATTTCTTTTAATGTAACATCGTTAATTTCGTTAAGATTAGAAGTAAGTAACTCATGTAACTTCAGTTTTTTTTCCTTCATTTTAATCCCCCCAACTACTTTAATGATCTGTACGCATTTCTAGATACACTCATGTAATATTTATACTTTTTATTCTTACGGCTTATTGGCCTAATAACATTTCTCAATTTCTTTTTCCCACCATATTTTAGATATAATCTATGTTCTAATCCTCTAGCTTCTGCATAAGTCAGATTCGATTTTACAACACTAAACGTTGCATCTCGATGTTTCCCTAGTTTATGGGCACTTCTCCGGCTAACAACATTTTTAGTTCTTCCTACATACACAACCTTGCTATTCTTAGTCAATAAATAAACACTATGTGACGCTTGCTTAGCAGCTTTAATTCGCCCTCCACCAACAAAACCAAACGCCGCCGCGACCGCGACACCTTTCCATCCTTTTCCCGATTTATATGCCTTATACCCATCATACGCCGCAAATCCCGCATTAATCGCCATCCACACAAAATGCCCATCCGGATCCACCAGCATCACCGGGTTGTTATTCGCGTATGTGTAGCCGTTCTGCGTCAAAATATCATCCGAATCTCCTGGATCAGGGTCCATGGACAAGAACACGCCATGGGTTGGGTGGTAGTAACGGGCCATGAGGTAGTACAATCCCGTCTCTTCATCATATTGGTATCCCGCATAGCGATATGGGTTTTCGTCTGCCATCTCACCGGATTTTGAAAGAAGTTGGCCCCATGTGTCGTACTCGTAACGAGCGACCACGTTTCCTTGCGCATCCGTTAACGCGATGACATCGCCATGGGCGTTGTAGTGGTAGAAATACGTCGCCCCGCCTTTTTTCATCGCCAACAGCTGGCCGTTTTCTCCGTATACATACGATTGTACCACATTTCCGCTCGCGTCGGTTTCATATAAGACGTTGAGGCTGTCGCCTTGGTAGTGGTAGTTCGTCACGACGCCATTCACGTTCTTTTGAATGCGGCGGCCATCTTCATCATATTGGTACGTCACAAACGGCGCGCTTTCGCCTTTTCTTGTAACGGAAACCAATTGATCGGCTTCGTTCCATTCATATCGATACTGGCCGTCTTCTAATCGGTTGCCGTTCGCGTCATACATGATCGTTTCATCGCCGAAACGAACCAACTGATTCGCCGCATTATAATCGGCCGTCGTCGTCGATGATCCCTCTTTCGTTTTCACGATTTTCGTCCGGTTCCCGAATCCATCGTACGTATACTCGATCGTCGTTCCATCCGGCCATTGTTCGATCTTCAACTG
>NZ_NASY01000002.1:2500-4571 GCF_002075365.1 Anoxybacillus sp. UARK-01
TGTCCAATGCGTCGAGGCAACTCGTAGTCATTTCACCGATGCTTCGCTCGTCTCTACCAATTGAGCTAAGCCGGCGTCATCTATACTAGTTTTCATTGAAATAATGGTGGAGGATGACGGGATCGAACCGCCGACCCCTTGCTTGTAAGGCAAGTGCTCTCCCAGCTGAGCTAATCCTCCGATATGTAGCGCCTAGCAACGTCCTACTCTTGCAGGGGCGTTAGCCCCAACTACCATCGGCGCTGGAGAGCTTAACTTCCGTGTTCGGGATGGGAACGGGTGTGACCTCTCCGCCATCGTCACTAGGCTTGTTATTTCAAACAGACAAGTATTATTATAACGAGCATTTCGCCCATGTCAAGAACTTTTTGGTTCTTTCAAAACTAGATAACAGATCAGAGAAGAAAGGATAGGCGGTGCTTTTCTTGATGTCTAGCTCCGCTTTCCATCGACATGCAAGCATGTCTCGTCAGAAGAATATTTTCCTTCCGGCGCTAAGCGCTCGCTTCCACTTTTCGTATTGTCTAGTTCCGCAAGCTGCATCCTACGGTCGTTTCCGCTTCTTCTGTCCCAGTCTCCTGACTTGTCCGTCAGAAGCTTGAACGCCTTATGGATGCAAGCGAGCTTGCTCCCTTTTTCGTATTGGTTAAGTCCTCGATCGATTAGTATCCGTCAGCTGCACGTGTCGCCACGCTTCCACCTCGGACCTATCTACCTCGTCATCTTCGAGGGATCTTACTTGCTTATGCAATGGGAAATCTCATCTTGAGGGGGGCTTCACGCTTAGATGCTTTCAGCGCTTATCCCTTCCGCACATAGCTACCCAGCGGTGCCCTTGGCAGGACAACTGGTACACCAGCGGTGCGTCCATCCCGGTCCTCTCGTACTAAGGACAGCTCCTCTCAAATTTCCTGCGCCCGCGACGGATAGGGACCGAACTGTCTCACGACGTTCTGAACCCAGCTCGCGTACCGCTTTAATGGGCGAACAGCCCAACCCTTGGGACCGACTACAGCCCCAGGATGCGATGAGCCGACATCGAGGTGCCAAACCTCCCCGTCGATGTGGACTCTTGGGGGAGATAAGCCTGTTATCCCCGGGGTAGCTTTTATCCGTTGAGCGATGGCCCTTCCATGCGGAACCACCGGATCACTAAGCCCGACTTTCGTCCCTGCTCGACTTGTAGGTCTCGCAGTCAAGCTCCCTTCTGCCTTTACACTCTTCGAATGATTTCCAACCATTCTGAGGGAACCTTTGGGCGCCTCCGTTACTCTTTGGGAGGCGACCGCCCCAGTCAAACTGCCCACCTGACACGGTCTCCCACCCCGATCAGGGGTGCGGGTTAGAACTTCAGTACGACAAGGGTGGTATCCCAAGGGCGACTCCGCCAAGACTGGCGTCCTGGCTTCTCTGTCTCCCACCTATCCTGTACATGACGTACCAAAATTCAATATCAGGCTGCAGTAAAGCTCCACGGGGTCTTTCCGTCCTGTCGCGGGTAACCTGCATCTTCACAGGTACTATAATTTCACCGGGTCTCTCGTTGAGACAGTGCCCAAGTCGTTACACCTTTCGTGCGGGTCGGAACTTACCCGACAAGGAATTTCGCTACCTTAGGACCGTTATAGTTACGGCCGCCGTTTACTGGGGCTTCGGTTCGCACCTTCGCTTTGAGCTAAGCGCTCCCCTTAACCTTCCAGCACCGGGCAGGTGTCAGCCCCTATACTTCGCCTTTCGGCTTCGCAGAGACCTGTGTTTTTGTTAAACAGTCGCTTGGGCCTTTTCACTGCGGCTCTCTCGGGCTCAACACCCAAGAGAGCACCCCTTCTCCCGAAGTTACGGGGTCATTTTGCCGAGTTCCTTAACGAGAGTTCTCCCGCGCACCTTAGGATTCTCTCCTCGCCTACCTGTGTCGGTTTGCGGTACGGGCACCTCTCACCTCGCTAGAGGCTTTTCTTGGCAGTGGAGGATCAGGGACTTCGGTACTTTGATTCCCTCGCCATCACGGCTCAGCCTGGAYGCCAGACGGAYTTGCCTATCTGGCAGCCTAACCGCTTGGACAGGCTATTCC
>NZ_NASY01000020.1:0-6181 GCF_002075365.1 Anoxybacillus sp. UARK-01
GTTTAGTAGTAAAAGGAGAAGGTTTAAAGGATGACATTTATATACAATATTTTGATATCTTCACGAATGAAATATTAGATATAAAAAACTTTAGTAATCAATTTGAGGAACTTTCTGTTCTATATACTATTAACAGTGGAATATATGGGATTGTCAATAAAGAATGGATAAATATTGGAAAATTATCTAAAGGGAAATTCAATACGGAAGAATACAAGTTACCTGACTTTGTATTTTATAATGGTAAGCAGTATTTTGTGAGTAGGGGAGATGCAAATACACCAATCGTAGAATTACAACCTATTTCTAAAGAAGAAGGGGAGAAAATCAAAAATCCAATTGGTCTGATTGGAAGTAATAATATTACGGAAATGCTTGTTAAAGCTTACTATGAGAAACAAGGTCAAAAATAAGATATTTAGCTTTTTTAGGGTTATCCCTTTGACTCTAGGGATAGCCTTTTATTATGTAAATTACATAGTAAAGACGGCCGCCGCATTCAAAAGAACGTCAATGGCGTGGTAACGAACTACCACTACCAAGGCGACAGCCTCAACGTCTTATATGAAACCGACGCAAGCGGAAATGTGGTACAATCATATGTATACGGAGAAAACGGCCAGCTGTTGGCGATGAAAAAAGGCGGGGCGACGTACTTCTACCACTACAACGCCCATGGCGATGTCATCGCGTTGACCGATGCGCAAGGAAACGTGGTCGCTCGTTACGAATATGACATATGGGGCCAAATTCGTTCCCAAACGGGCGCCCTAGCAGACGAAAACCCGTATCGCTATGCGGGATACCAATATGATGAAGAGACGGGATTGTACTACCTCATGGCCCGTTACTACCACCCAACCCATGGCGTGTTTTTATCCATGGACCCTGATCCAGGAGATTCGGATGATATTCTAACCCAAAACGGCTACACATATGCGAACAACAACCCGGTGATGTTGGTCGATCCGGATGGGCATTTTGTGTGGATGGCGATTAATGCGGGATTTGCGGCGTATGATGGGTATAAGGCGTATAAATCAGGAAAAGGATGGATGTATGTCGCCAAAAAAACGGCTCTTGGCGCGGTTGGTGGGAGAAAGCTTAAACTTGTTAGAGGTGCAGGGAAGTATATTGTTAAGGTTGGAAGGCAGTACACAAAATCTAATTTCCAACTTGGTCGACAGATGCATAAAAAATATATGGCTCATTTGCATGATGAATTAAAAGGGAGAATTAAAGAATATAAAGGGATAAAAGGTATTCGTCCAGATTTTGTGGATTTCAATACGAGAACGATCTATGAATTAAAACCGTATAATCCTAGAGCCATTGCTCGAGGGAAGCGACAGTTAAAAAAATACAAGCGAATGTTTGAACAAGAACGTGGAGGAAAATGGAAAACAATTTTGCATGTTTATTAAGGGGTGATAGAATGGATAAATCCGAATTTGTAAAATATTTAGATGAGTTGTTTAAAGCCCACTCTTTTAAAAAGAAGGGAACCCAGTGGAGCTTTAGCAATGACGAGATTATAAAAATAATTAAATTATCAAAATCAAATTATGGTAATTATTATCATATTGATTATGGGTTTATTATAAAAAACCTTGAGCTAGGCCGCCTTGTGATGCATATTTATCATAGACTAAGTTCCTTGGATCAGGGAGAAAGTATAAGAATTAAGGAGCTATTAGATTTTGAGATTTCTATCCCTGACGAAGATCGAAAGAACGAACTGAAAAAGTTTATTGAAAGAGAAATATTTGGAATGTTCGACAAGATTCATACGGAAAAAGATCTGTTAATGGAACTAAAGAAACGTGATTATTTAAATGATATTCCATTACGAGTGAAAAAATATTTTGGATTAGAAGATGCCGATGAATGTTAAGATTTTTGAGTTTTGAATTAGAATGAAGTAATAGGTATCTATTAAGTATGCCAACCTTAGGAGAGTCTATATCTCTCTTAAGGTTTTTCTCTTTTTCAAGAAAAGTTTGACCCAATTGGGCTTATGGAAGGAAATCTACGAGTGGCAACCAATCGTATTTTGATTGAAAATGAAATTTAGAAAAAGACGAAAAGCATTTATCCGATAACCTCGGATAAATGGAAGAAATTCCAATTCTCACATAGTTCCTTTAGCCAAACCGACACCTACCAATACAACGCGTTGGATCAAAATACGGTTGTTCAAGATGGAACGTATACGTACCGTTTGGATTATGACGAAAGAGGCCATGTTCGCACGTTTACCACCGGAAATGAAGCGGGTGCCACCTTTACGTATGACGACCGCGGCTTGGTGAACAGTCTGGTGGTGGGAACGGCGAACGGAACCGAGTTATTGGCGGAAACGTACCGTTACGACGAAAACGGCAATCGGACGAAAATCGAGTCCTCAACAGGAGAAGCGATCGTTTACCGTTATGATGCGCTCGATCAACTAGTGGAAGAGCAATGGCCGGATGGAACGACGATCGAGTACACGTACGATGGATTCGGGAACCGGACGAAAATCGTGAAAACGAAAGACGGATCATCGACGACGACGACGGCCGATTATAATGCGGCGAATCAGTTGGTTCGTTTCGGCGATGAAACGATCACGTATGACGCGAACGGCAACCGGACCGAAGACAGTGAGTACCAATATGAATGGAACGAAGCCGATCAGCTTGTCGCTATCACTCGAAAAGGCGAAAGCGCGCCGTTTGTCACATACAAATATGACGAAGACGGTCGCCGCATTCAAAAGACCGTGAATGGCGTGGTGACGAACTACCACTACCAAGGCGACAGCCTCAACGTCTTATATGAAACCGACGCGAGCGGAACTGTGGTACAATCGTATGTATACGGAGAAAACGGCCAGCTGTTGGCGATGAAAAAAGGCGGGGCGACGTACTTCTACCACTATAACGCCCATGGCGATGTCATCGCCTTAACCGATGCGCAAGGAAATGTGGTGGCTCGTTACCAGTACGACACATGGGGCCAAATTCGTTCTCAAACGGGTGCCCTAGCAACCGAAAACCCATATCGTTATGCCGGATACCAATATGACGAAAAGACGGGACTCTACTACTTGATCGCCCGTTATTATCACCTAACCCATGGCGTGTTCTTGTCTATGGACCCTGATCCAGGAGATTCGGATGATATCTTGACGCAGAACGGCTACACATATGCGAACAACAATCCGGTGATGCTGGTCGATCCAGATGGGCATTTTGTGTGGATGGCGATTAATGCGGGATTTGCGGCGTATGATGGGTATAAAGCCTTTAAAAAAGGTGGTTGGAAAGCAGCAGCGATTGCCGTTGGCGTGGGACTGGTTGGCGGTGCGGCGTTTAAAGGAGCCAAAATTGCGTATAGAGCATATAAAGCAGGTAAATTTTCAAAAACTTATAGGCTAGCGAAAAAAGTTGCAAAAAAACATGGAGGTACGTTGGAAAGAGCTAAGGGCAATGGATGGAAAGTATCTATTCCTGATGGAAAGCACTCCTATCGGGTTAGAGTGATGAATGCTGGATCTGGTAATAGAAAGAAAGCATATTATCGAATAAGTCATTCTAAATATGGTTCATTCGATAGGTATGGCAACAAAAGTAGTGATAGGTCATACACACATATTAATCTTTCAAGGAAATCTTATAAGGAAATAAGCCGTATTTTAAATAAAAAGTATTAGAACAGAAAGAAGGAGTAATATGGGGAACGCTGATATACAGAAAATACTTGATAAACTATGGGGAGCTGAAATTTTAGATACACAAGTAGACTTACTAAATGACATTATAAAATTTAAGATTAAGATTACGGATGATAAGGTTGTAAAATTTCATGAAATAGCTTTTATTGATGTTTCTTCATTTTACTTTGTGAAGGATAGTGAAGAATTTAGATTTCATTTTTATGATAGGGAAAAAGTAGATTTTTTGGAGTTAACCTCTATCCATTATCAAAACGAACCTTTAGGTGAACTACATTTTTGCTTACCAAATGAGGAGGAATGGAGTAAACAATATCATTCTAAAGTCAATATTATAATAGAAATTTGGGATTCAATTTTGTTGATTGAGACAAGAAAAATTTCTCTAGATGGAAAAATAATAAATATAAAAAAATAATTTATTATTTGATTTTGAATTGAGGATGGCTATTTTGTTAGAAGAGCACGAAAAATTTTTTGTTGTATTCGGTACCGTCAAGAATTTTGTGTAATGTAAGATAGATAGGGTATCTCTGAAATGGATTTTAGAATAGAGAGGGGGACTGTTTCCTCCACACAGGAGACTGAATATTCAGTCTCCTGTGTGGAAAGGGGGGATCCCCTTATTTCGTTAATTTACAGTGTTTGGTTAGTGATAACGCTCTTCAAACATTCGCTCGAGGGCTTCATGAGCTTCGGCAAATCCTCGCAACCTTCTCCCTGCCCATTTCTCATTAAAATCTTGAATGGTCAAATATACGACTTTTTCAGCGGCTTCTAAACTATTCAAACTGTTCATCGGCTTGAGACGTTTCCGAATCTCCTTGATCGTTCGTTCGATGGCATTGGTCGTATAAATCACACTTCGAATACGGCTTGGATCATCCATAAATGTAAGGAGGACATCCCACTCATTGGCCCAAGATTGAACTTCTCTTGGATACTTGCTTGACCATTTCGACTCAAACTGTTGAAACATCTGTAACGCCATCTCCTTATTCGGCGCGCGATAAATCAGCTTGAGATCCTCGGCCACTTCAAATTGGTCTTTTTTCCGAACACGATGGAGCGTGTTGCGGACTTTGTGAACGACACAACGCTGCACATCGGCTTTCGGATAAACCGCCTTAAAGGCTTCCTCCAACCCTGGTAGTCCATCGAATACGCCCAGAAGCACTTCCTTGGCGCCTCTTTGGTAGAGGTGTTGAAGAATTTCCTGCCATACATAGGCGCTTTCTTGTCCTCCCACAAAGAAATCAAGAATTTCGCGATATCCTTCTTCGTTCACCCCTAACCCCACATAAATGACTTCTTTCTCCACGGTTTCGCGACGAAGTTTTACGTATAAACCATCCAAATATAAGACGGAATAACGCTTGTGCAGTGGACGAGTGTGCCATTTCTCGATGTCTTCCTTCACTACATCGGTCATACGGCTGATCGTTGCAGGAGAATAGGCATTGCCTAAAATTCGTTCAATAAACTTGCCAATTTCACGCGTACTCATCCCACTTTGATACATCTTGATGATGGCTTCCTCCAGCCAGCCGGTGTGGCGTTGGTAAGGAGCGAACAATTGGGTTTGAAATTCTCCGTTTCGGTCTCTAGGGACCAAAAGACCTTCAATCCGGCCATATTGCGTATCTAGATTTCGTTGATAGTAGCCGTTTCTCATATTCGACGTTTCAGCTTGTTCCATTTCGAGGAAATTTTTCATTTCTTCCCGCATGATTAGTTCTAATTTTTCCTTTACAAACTGACGAATGACACTTTCCAGTTGATTCGTCCAATCTACATTCGGTATACTTTTCGACATAGGTAGGGTACTCCTTTCTCTGGAATGTGTTGTGGTCCAAATCAGAGAATACCCTACCTTTTTTTCTTTTGGTCTAGCCAAATGCTTTATACAAAATTTTATACATCATCTGTTTAATCTAGCGGGTTTACTTCAGGGAGGAAAAATGTTAAAAAATACACCAAATAACAAGGTAATTAGCAATATATTTAACACTAAAATAACAATATAAATCGCAAAGAAAAACGCTCGGAATGAAAATCCGAGCGTTTTTAATACTCATTTACTGTTTCTTATTGAACCAACACATCCTTTAGTTGAATAGTTTATTTAAACACGATTTAAGTGCGTGTCTTTAAAATGTGTTGGATATTTTAATCCATAACCAATCATCCTATCCATTCCGATATGAGCAGACCATATTAAACCTACCTCTAAAACCACTTCATTTGATAACAATACTCCTAAGATAACAGCTCCAATTGGTAAACTATATGTATGAAATAAATTATAAAGCACGGCACCAACCTTATTATTGAATAAGTAACCAATCATTGATATATCTGGAGCGAATAACAAAACGAAAAATAAAAGCCAACTAAATTGATTATAAGAGTAAAAATAAAGACTCAACAATAGGATAGCTGCCCCTTCTTATGAATAAAATT
>NZ_NASY01000021.1:0-32886 GCF_002075365.1 Anoxybacillus sp. UARK-01
GGGATTCGAGTGTCTCAAAAGACGGTCGCTCGCATCATGAGGGAAGAAGGCTTGAGATCCATTACCGTCCGTAAATTCAAAGCCACTACGAACAGTAACCATCCTTACAACGTATATGACAATCTATTGAAACAAAACTTCCAAGCAACGGCTCCGAATGAAGTATGGATGGCAGATATTACGTACATTTCTACCGATGAAGGCTGGTTGTATTTAGCCAGTATCATGGATTTATATACTCGCAAGATGGTAGGATGGTATATCGATACACGAATGACGAAAGAGTTAGTCATCAAAGCGTTACAACGAGCTCTAAACAGCGAAAAACCAACGGAACGAGTGATTCATCATTCGGATCGTGGGAGCCAATATGCTTCGAATGACTATCAGCAACTTTTACAGGAACATCATTTTCAAGTGAGCATGTCGAGACGTGGGAACTGTTACGACAACGCTTGTATGGAGTCGTTTCATAGCCTAATCAAGAAAGAGTGCATTTATCTGAATCGATTCCGCACGCGGAAAGAAGCGAAACAAGCCATTTTTGAGTACATCGAATGCTTCTACAATCGCAAAAGAATTCATTCAGCTCTTGGCTATGTATCGCCATATGAATTTGAGGCTGCTTACTACGCTAATCAGAGAAAAGTAGCTGCCTAAGTTCAGCTATTTCTCTCTGTTTAACGTGTCCGTTTTCTTGACATAACACCAAATAATATCTCCATTTCATCAAAAAAATCAGCAATAAAATAAACATTAGTATACTCTATTTCATTCAACAAATAGAATATATCTAAGTTGAACTCAAAATCTTCAATCACAGCTATTTTCATATTTTTTTTTATAATACATTTGTATTTTTTTAACTCTTTATTTAAAGATGATAACGAAAAATAGGGGATTATTAGTTTTTTTCCCTGAATAACAGAACTGACATCGTCAAAAGAAATCTTATCATCAAAGGTAATTTCCTCTACAATAAATGGAAGTTTATTAACATTTATACCTGTTGAAAATTCTACATAAGGATTCTCATCTAATTGTGTTAATAAAAATGTTTTAATATGTTTCAATAAAAATCTCCCCTTAAAAAATAAATTCTGAAATGAATATATATCTAGGATTATTTTTAGCAAAAGGCTTAATCTTTAGTTCGTCAGGTACAAACGATTTAAATATATAATGAGTCTCGCTTCCTCCTAAATGCATATGCAGTATAGGGATATGTCTAGTGTGCTTACCTTTATACTTACCAGTACCTTTAAAGATATTTAAACCATGGTAGTCAATAGAGAGTATACGCTTCCTGTTTGCCATTATTTTAAGAATATATCCTCCTTTTAAATTAGATTGTACTTCTAAGCCTAACTGGTCTAGAGCTTTTTTATATATTTTTGCCTTGTAAAGCTTCTTATTTTTTCTACAACTATCCTTAGGTTTTTAGGATTTCTAACAGCCTGCTTTATAGCAAACTTTGCAATCTCTTTGACTACCTGTTTATTGCAAAATAAAAGTGCAGAGCTTTGCAAAGAAAAAATGCAGAGAACTGCACTTTATGACTAAATAAAAAAAGACTTGCCAGCCATCCCAAGTCCCTCTACTGTAATTGGTGTCGAATCAATTCATAGTGGAGGTTTAGAAAGGATGCTAGCAATGTCTGAAATTCATTGTATCAAATTCTTAAGAAACAACAAAGGTCTTTCTATTTCTGAAATACAGCGTACACTAAAAATCAATTGGAGAACGGCTAAAAAATATGCAGACGAAGATCAACTACCTGAACAAAAAAGCCCACAGAAAAAAGGTATGATGTATGAAGAAAAATGGGGTGAAATCGTTTCAACTTGGCTATTTGAAGACTCTAAGCTGGAAGAGGAATTAGTGATTTTAAAAAAGGCGTTAGGCATCTTCACCAGAAACCAGAAGTCATTTACGCGTTCATTTTTCAACATCGAAATGAATTTCGCGTGGTGAAGATATGCCAAGTTCTCTGTGTTTCTAAAAGTGAGTATTATGCATGGTTGAAACGCCCAAAAAGCAACCAAAAAGAGAAAAAAGAACAACTGACCCAACAGATTCGGAATGAGTATCTCAAGTCACGCAAGATTTACGGAAGTCCGAAAATGACACAAGAACTACGCAAACAAGGGATTTGTGTGTCTCAAAAGACAGTCGCTCGCATCATGAACGAAGAAGGCTTGAAATCCATTACCGTCCGTAAATGCAAAGCCACTACGAACAGTCACCATCCTTACAACGTATAGGACAATTTATTGAAACAAACCTTCCAAGCAACGGCTCCGAATGAAGGATGGATGGCCGATATCACGTACATTCCTACCGATGAAGGCTGGTTGTATTTAGCGAGTATCATGGATTGATATACTCGTAAGATTGTAGGATGGTATATCGATACACGAATGACCAAAGAGTTCGTCATCAAAGCCTTACAACGAGCGTTAAACAACGAGAAACCAACAGGAAGAGTGATTCACCACTCGGATCGTGGAAGCCAGTATGCGTCGAATGATGATCAACAACTGTTACAAGAGCATCATTTTCAAGTCAGTATGTCGAGACGTAGGAACGGTTACGACAACGCTTGTATGGAGTCGTTTCATAGCTTAATCAAGAAAGAATGCATTGATCCCAATCGATTCCGTACGCGAAAAGAAGCGAAACAAACCATTTTTGAGTACATCGAATGCTTCTACAACCGAAAAAGGAGTCATTCCGCTCTTGAATATGTATCGCCATGTGAATTTGAGGCTGCTTACTACGCTAACCAGAGAAAAGTAGCTGCCTAAGTTCAGCTATTTCTCTCTGGTTAACGTGTCCATTTTCTTGACATAACACCATAAGAGACGGAAAGTTGCGAAAAAATTTAAAAGACAGGGGAAGTGAAGGTAAAGTATTTGAGGATAGGACTAATAGTGCCTGATGATTTTTAGGTTATTTACAAAAGGTGAAACGTATTAAATTAGGAAATAAGTTTTAAAGTTGTTGTACGTCTAAATAATTTGACAAACTTCTATCTACGGATTATAAGGAGTATCGCTATACAACGATTAAAGAGGGAGCTATTCGGCACTCCCTCCCCACATAAAAAGTCCCTTAGGATTTATTAAAAGAGGGCAATAATCTTAATTTTAGATGTTATTTTACAACAATACTTGGAGTGTATGTTGCTAGTATTTCAATTACGTCATTTGGTGTTAAAAACACATAATGCTCTAATTGATTTGGCTCATAAATACCTGAACTTTCTTCAAGAAACCATTTTATATACTCAGAGTTTTTGACTTTGAATAAAGTCCAATTGCTATAAAAATCTGTACCGTATTGTTGGTCTAAATAATTTAGTTTTTTCAATAGTGAGCCTTCATCTGTATTTCTATAGGATAATACCCCCTCTTCAAACTTAACTACAATTTTCTTTTTATCTTTTTCATCGCTGAACTCTAATATTATACCTTCTTTATTATCAACAAAAGTATCATTGTGTAATTTTGAAGGTAATCCATTTATTGGTATCCATCTTTCCCAATGTTCCAATACTCTTCCTCCCTCTAGAAATGTTTATATATCAACGGTTGTAGCCGTTTCAGAGGTGCCAAAAAAATTTTTTTCGACAAAAATCCATACACATATTTTCATTTTTGTTGATATCTAACAGTCTGTGGTGCGCTTCACGGTCACTTCTGGACATTTTTTACTGAAGTGGGTGGATGTGTATGTGATGCACCTTGGATCTCTGCGTTTCTGATGAGGACGAACCCTCCCATGTCTCTGGGCATCCTTGTGCCGACATTCCTTCGTTCGGTCTCTTCACCAGGCAGGGGCCGGCTAAGCTCCTATAGGGACTCAAAGTCGAATGGATGAAATCGTGCCAGCTTCTCCGTGTCATCTGGTTGTGCAGAACCCTCTTTTTGTCAAAGGAGGCGGCTCTAGACTGCCTGGGCTTGGGATGGGGAAAAGATATCTTGCATCATTCGTTCCCCATCAAACGCTTGTTGTTTCACGCAAACCGCGTATAGAACCTTCAATAGCTTACTGCATAACACCACGATCGATTGCTTCTTACGCAACGGGTTAACGGGGCGTGTCGTATAGTAATCGTGCAAGGTCCGGAACGCTTCGTTATGGCGAATCAATGGCATCATCACCTGAAAGAGAAGGGCGCGCAACCGTTTCCGCCCTCGCTTCGAGATTCGCTTCTGTCCCTTGTGTTGTCCAGACGAGTGTTCTTTCAACGTCAAACCTGCTAATTGAATCAATTGCTGCGGATCTTGGTACTGAACAAAGCCTCCGATTTCCGACAACAGTTCCATGATCGTCGCCTTTCCGAGTCCCGGAATCGTTTGGAGCCATTCGTATTCGACGGTCGGTTGCGCAAGGGCGATCCACTCTTCGGTTAGCGCTGCGATCTCCTGTTCCAATTGGCGATATCGGCGGACCAACGTGGTGATTTCGATACGGGCCATCTGTTGTCCTTCCGTTAGGCCAATGGAATGGCGAGAGATCTCTACCAGCTTTTGAAGTTTCGGTTTTTGAGGGCATTGAAGCCCTTCACTTTGCCGATACAGCGCCATGAGCTCTTCGACTGTCTGATCGACGATGTCCATCGGAAACGGAGTTTGTTCTAAGACCGCCAATGCCATTTTTCCGAATGACGGAAACACTTGTACAAACTCAGGGAAATACCGATCAAGCCAGCGAATCATTTGATTGTGGATCGCATTCCGTTCCTTGAGTAGCGACTCTCGAAACGTGCTTCCTGCTCGTAATTCTGCCTCCACATCATGGAGGATGCGTGGATAATGAAACCGCCCATCTTTGACCAGCTTCGCCATGATTCGAGCGTCTTTCGCGTCATGCTTCGTTGGCAAGTTGTCGTCGAGCTCTTTCGACCGTTTGACGTGCATCGGGTTGACCATCACCAATGGGGATCCCTTTTTCCTTGAGGAAATAGGCGAGGTTCAACCAATAATGACCGGTCGGTTCAATACCGACGAGGATCTCCGTCTTGCCAACTTCTCTTTTTGCTTCTTCAATCGACACGTAGAATTGTTCGAATCCGATTCGCGATTGAAACACAGGAAACGGCTTTTTCAGCTCTCTTCCCCGTTCGTCGACCATCGTTGCGTAGTGTTTGTGTTTGGCAATATCCATTCCAATCACTAAAGTTTGTTCCGTCACTTGTTCAATTTTTTGATTTTGTGTACCATTCATCTTGTAGTCCCTCCTTGGTTGATGTTGGTGTTTGGTGTACCCCCGCATCATACCAAGGGGGCTTTTTTCTTTCAAGTCCCCGAAAACCTTTCTAACAGGAATGCTCCTATTACAATTAATAGCGAAACTTAATTTTCTTTTTTCCGTCTTGAATTTCAATGGTTGGACGCCCATCAGTACTTTTCTTTCTTACTATGACTGTTCTTCCATCTGGTAATTTACCAACTTTTAAATCTGGAGTATTCTTGATGATATTTGGTTGCAATGACTCAAAGTCTTTTAATGCTTTACCAAACCCTCCAGATAAGTTATATTGAGAAGTTCTACCCTTAGTCGCTCTTCCACGTGTTGCGCTTTTAATCAAATCATCTACAGTTTTACTACTCCCCTTACGTAAAACCTTCTTTGCTACTTTCCCTACCGCTTTTTTAACTAAGCTCTTTGCTACTGCCCCGCTGACCATAACATATGTGAGAGCACCTGCAACAGTCCGATACAATGTGGTTAATCCACGATTCCCATCCGGATCCACCAGCATCACCGGATTATCATTCGCATACGTATACGCATTTTGAGTGATCGGATCGTCTTTGTCTCCCGGATCTGGATCTCTTGAGATAAACCTCGCCGTCTCCGGATCGTAATACCGCGCTTGCAAGTAGTACAGCTTTGTTTCTCTATCATAATAGTATCCTGCATACCCTAGCGGTTGTCCAGCCACGGCCGCATTTTCCGAAACCGAAAGCACTTTTCCCCATGGATCATAGCTGTAATTCGCGACCGTCGCACCGTTCTCATCAACAATGCGGACGACATCGCCGCGGTAGTTCGTGACGTAGTAGAATGTATCGCCATTCCCACTCGTCACCGTGTTTGGCTTGCCATTCGCCCATGTAAACGCCCATACGGTTTGGCCGTTGTCATTCGTGACGCGGATTAAGTCCGAACCGTCATAGTGATAATGGTACGTCACGCCATTGACCGTTTTCGTTTCTCTCAGTCCATCTGGGCGATACGTGAAGCTGGCGACCGTGTTGCCGTTTACGTCTTTGACTGAAAGCAGGCGTCCTTCTCCGTCCCATGTGTATTGGTAGCGGTCGTCCTTAAGGAGGTTCCCGGCGTCATCATACGTAAACACTTTGATTTTTTCAACACGTGCCTGGCCCCCTAATCTAAGTTATACTTGAGATAGTTAAGTTCTAAGGCTCAACTAGCATCATGAGTTTAAATAAAAGATAACATTAGATAGAAATACTCCCCATATAGTCATTGTAAAAAGAAACCTTGAAAGGCATATAGCCAATCAAGGTTCGATTCTTATTCACTATGAACTTCAAAACAAAAATATCCAAAAGCTAAATCTTCGTCTTTTAATTGCATTTTTCTTTTAGCAATATCAAATAACCTCGGTAAAAGCGTATCTAAATAATCACGATATTTTTCTAATGATAACTTAAAACTCTCTACATCATTGTGTTGGCATAATGGATAAAGGATTTTTCCCATCTCAAATTGCTCAGCAGTCACAATTTGATCGTCTGTATCCAGACAGTCTAAAATATGTTCTTCTTGTTCTTTTTCATCAAACTGTTCCCTGCATTCTAAATAAAACATATATTCATCAAATTCGATTTGCATATCAACCTTTCCATTTCTATAGAACGGATTAATTCTTAAATATTCTGTCGTTGTATTGGATTCAATAATTTTTTCTAACATAATTTTCAAATGTGTAATTGTTGGATAAAGTCTATATTTTCCACTGTGATATGTGGTATATTCATAGACTATCTCGTTAATTTTGCCATCTTTTTTTACAGTCACTGTATCACCCACCTATTTCGAAAATTTAGGATCAAATACCCAGTATGGGTCATTCAAATCGGAAACTTGTATTACCTTTCCTGTACCATCATCTACTGCTACATAATGTCTCTTATCTTTATAGTAAACAGTTACTGAGTTTCCTGTATATTTGTTTACCGCTTTAGTTATTTTGTACGGATTGTTTATTGTTTTGGCTATACTTTCTTTAGTCCATCCACGTTTAGCAACTTGATTTTTATATTTTGACTTTTTAAATTTATCGCTAAAAACAATATCTTTTGCACTTATTTTACCCGTACCCTTACGTAAAACCTTCTTTGCTACTTTCCCTACCGCTTTTTTAACTAAACTCTTTGCTACTGCCCCGCTGACCATAACATATGTGAGAGCACCTGCAACAGTCCGATACAATGTGGTTAATCCACGATTCCCATCCGGATCCACCAGCATCACCGGATTGTCATTCGCATACGTATACGCATTTTGAGTGATCGGATCGTCTTTGTCTCCCGGATCTGGATCTCTTGAGATAAACCTCGCCGTCTCCGGATCATAATACCGCACTTGCAAGTAGTACAGCTTCGTTTCCCTATCATAATAATATCCTGCATATCCTAGCGGTTGTCCAGCCACGGCCGCATTTTCCGAAACTGAAAGCACTTTGCCCCATGGATCATAGCTATAATTCGCGACCGTCGTTCCATTTCCATCGACAATGCCGACGACATCGCCGCGGTAGTTCGTCACATAGTAGAACGTGTTACCGTTTTGGTTTGTGACCGTGTTTGGCTTTCCATTCGCCCATGTGAACGCCCATACGGTTTGGCCGCTGTCATCTGTGACGCGGATTAAGTCCGAGCCGTCATAGTGATAATGGTACGTCACGCCATTCACCGTTTTCGTTTCTCTCAGTCCATCTGGACGATACGTGAAGCTGGCGACCTCGTTGCCGTTTACGTCTTTGACTGAAAGCAGGCGTCCTTCTCCGTCCCATGTGTATTGGTAGCGGTCGTCCTCGAGAAGATTGCCGGCGTCATCATATGTGAACCCTTCGATTTCGTTGGCCGCATTAAACGTCAACGTCTTGCCGTGCGGATTTTTCAAGTTCCCGGACGCGTCATAGTCGTATTGAACCGTATTGCCTTGATACGTCCATGACTTCAAACGGTTGGCGAAATCGTACGTGTACGTATGTGTATGGGTGCCGTCGAAGTAGCTGACAATGTTGTCATCGGCGTCGTATTCGTACACCAGTTTAAGCAAGTCATTGCCGATGATCTGCTGGGTTTGTAAATTTCCCGAATCATCATACGATTGATGCACGGTCGTATTCGCCCATTTGATTCGAGCAGGCTGTCCGCTTTCATTATAGTAGAATTCCGTTTTTTGACCTGTTGACGCGGTCAAAGATGTCAGCCGCCGTAAAATATCATATCCAAACGAAGTCGTGTATGTCGCTCCCCCAACCGTTTCCTTGTAGGACGTCCGCATCCCATTCGTCAAACTGCCGGCCGTATTGTCATACACATTCTCCACTGTATATCCGCCTGGTTCTTGTGCCGTTTGTAACCGGCTGTTTTCGTCATAACTAAAGGAATAGGTTTTTCCGTCTGCGAGCGTAATCGCTTTGACGTTTCCTGTACGGTCATAGCTGTACGTATACGCCTTTTGCCCATTGATCCATTTTTCCTGCAGCTGGTTTTTTCGGTCATAGATCAAGCCAATTGAAGAAAGTGCCGTCGCACCTTTTCCTTTTTCAATAAGCTTGACATTCCCTGCCTGATCATAATCATAACGGATAAACTTGCCTAACGGATCGGTTTCTACATTTATCTGATTAATCGCATTATATTCAAACGATGTCACATACCCGCGCGGGTCGATTCGTTTTTTCACATTTCCTTGTGCATCATACTCATAGGATGTGGTAATGTTGTTCGGGTCCGTATCAGAACTTGCGACCAATGTAACGCTTTTGAGACGATCTAAATAATCGTATTGGTAGTTGGTCTTTTTTCCGCTTGGAAGAATCGATGCCGTTTGATTTCCGTTGGCATCATAATTGTATGATGTTGTACGGCCTAATTCATCTGTTTCCGTTTGGACCAAGCTGCCGTCGCTCGTATAGGTTTGGGACGCCGTTGCAGCACGTTCTTCCACCTTCATATTATCAAAATAAACCGTGCCTGTCTGATTTTCATACATAGCATAAACTTTCATTTGCGTAAAATCGACATCCGCGCGCACGGTCTTCTTTACAAATTGCCATTGGTTGCTGAGACGTTCGGATGAATCAAATGGAATATCCACAGCAGTGGAAGTGCCATCAAGCTTTACAAAACGAAGCCGCAATCCAAAAAACCCACCGGAAGCATTGGCCCCAGTTGTGTAGGCCCAACCAGAAATGGTGATCGGCGTTCCTTTTGTTCCTGAAACCTCTACATATTGCCCCACATATCGAGACGTATTCGCTGCACCATTGATTTTCAGAGAATAGCTGCCGCGCCGAACCCTTTCTGTCGTTCTTCCATCATTCGCTCCAAGGCTGTTTAGCTCCCATGTATCGGCTACAGTGCCTGTTCCCCATTCAAAGCCGGCGTTTTCATTGCTGTAATAATCATCAAGAATCGCGCCATATAAAAACTGTACGGCATCAAAATAGACGGTGCCAGCCCCTTTAAACAGCAAATCGACACGAACATACGCTGTATTTGCGGGGAGCTGAACGTAATCAGACAGACGCGTCCAATCATTCGTTCCCGTTAATGCTGAAGAAAGAAACACAATGGATTGTCCTGAGCTATCCTTGATATTTTGCTGGCTGGCATCGAGCGGATAAATTCGGAATTGGGCGCCGGTTCCAGTTACACTTTGCGTTTTGACATATCCTGCGATCGTGTAATTTTTATCGCCTTCATCTGCTTGAACGGGGATGATCTGCGAATAGTAGCCGCCGCTTTCGCTGCCAGTCAGCGTGATTTTAGCCGAATACTTGCCAGCGGCATGATCGCTGCTCCGAGCGTACTGCCCAGCCGTATACCTTCTCCAATTTAATGGGTAACCGCTGGTGTCAACGTACTCAAAACTCGAGTTTGGCAAACGATTATGGGTGACTCGTGTCGGCGATGCCGTACTAAGCACATTTCCGAACCGATCATACGTATTGTAGTCAGTCAATACATAGTTATTAGTAGAAAAAATTAAATTGCTTTGCTCATCATACACATATTGACCATAAGAGCCGTTGCTAAATTGCTCCTTGATCAGATTTGCTTTGTCATCATAATCATTTGTTACTTGCAAATTGTTTGGCGATGAAGCTTCTTTAAGATTTCCTTTCTCATCATATTGAGCCTGATGCGTTACGGAAGGATCTGGATCACCTGTATTTTTATTAGGCTCCATCACTTTTACTATTCGGTTCTTTTCCCATTCATAGATGGTCGTTGCCGGAGCAGTTCCTTGATAGTCTTCGGTAATTTGTGTCACATTGACGGTCGCTTTATCTTGATCAGAATTATTTTTATAATACGTTTTATTGCCTCGCGCATCGGTAAAAATAGTTTCCGTGGCACTCGGGTACGATAGTTCTGAGTAAATAGTAGTAGAGCGAGGGTCAATAAGCTTCGTTACCCGATTGGATGAGTCGTATTGAATTTCGCCTCGGTTTCCGTTCGCGTCTGTAATGCCAATAAGCTGATGATTGGCATTGTAATCAAAAGCAATGGTTTTCTTTTCTGTTCGATTATAGCCGTAAATAATATTGGTTAAGCGATTGGTGCCGTTAACTGTTTCATAGGTAAGCACCATCTGCGTACCACGAAAATCAACCACTTTTTCCAGCAATCCGTTAGCGTTATAGCTCAATGAAACTTCTCGTGTTGGCGGTTCGTTTTTATACTGTTCTTTTATTTTTATGACACGATTGGAACTTCCATCAAATTCATAAATAATCGCATTTCCTTTTTCATCCACAATTTTCGTGTTTCTTCCTGACTGATCAAAGTACAAGGTCGTTTCATCTGGACGCTTGATGTAGTATCCATTGGCATCGCTTGTTAACTCTAAATACGTCCCTTCTGGTGCTGAATACGTATCAGACGTATCATGTTGCTGCTTCGCAAAGTGATAGCGAGTTCCTTTATCATCCCGATATTCAATAATAGATTTATCTGGATTAATATAAAGGCTTTGTTGGGCGCTAAACATCCAACCTTTTCCATAAGATCCGGAATAGTTAGAACGGCTGTTATACACTAAATTTAAATGAAATGCATCCGTCTTTCCCGGTAATGATAGAAGGTTAATCTCATATACCATATTTCCGTTGATCACATTCACAACGGCGGTTCCTTCTCCTTGGAATAAATCAGGTGTGTACGTCCAATAATCGGTGATCCCAAGCAGTTCTTTAGGACGAAAGCTGACCACAAGCTTCGGTTTACCAAATGGCGAACCATCCGGATTTACCCACTCTGTTGCACGGAAATATTTGGTTTTAGCAGTTCCTTCTTGACTATCCGCATACTTGACGAGTATCCCGTTATTGGATTGCGTGCCATCATACCAACTCTTCACTAAGTTCGATACATTAAAGTACACATATCCTGTACTTGTCGAATTTTGGGAGTCTTCAGCTGTCGCTGAGAAGCTTGGTTGGGAAGCCCAGGTGACCGTCGTCGTATTATAAGAGCTTGTCACTCGATGAAGATAAATCGGAACATTTGCATTTGAAGTGTATTGATAAAGACCAACGGAAGCTCCTGCGACCTCTCCATTTGGGATAACAGGAAGGGTCCATTTTAATAAAGAACGCGTCTTCCCTATTGTTTGGTCATATCCGACCAATAATTTATCAGTGTTATGATAGCCAGTGGAAGATCCGCTCGCAATGTACGTATCCTGCGCTTGGAACACGTCGATCCAAGGGTCAATGACGACGGGATATACGCGCTTCGGATCTTTTAAATACGCTTCATCTGCTGTGACAGTGAGAATAAATCCATCGTCGACAGGTGTCACCTCTTGGGTGACTTGTTCTGACACGTTTCCTTCTTTTGATGAATCGTACATGTATGGGCGCTGGATATAAAATAAAAATTCTCCTGTTTTGGCGTCTGTGAATTCGATGATACCAGACGCTTGCTTCTCAGCCTTTAGCCCTTGAGCTTTAATATGAAATGTAAAACGGTTATTGCCTTGATAGGAATCGAGAATAATATTTTCCTTAACCTTTGTTCCGTCTAAAGTATAATCAAAAGTCACTCCAGGATAGATCTGCTTATATTGGATGCGATCCTTTTGGAGTGTTCCCGCTACATCCTTGATTCCCCTGAATACTTTTGTTGCTGAAGCGTCATCATCCGATAGCTCTACCGCCACTTGATGGCCAGCGATTTCATACGTAAACAATCTTGCTCGGCGATTTTGTTTCGGTTTTTTAGAAAATTTCACCTTAAATTGATTCGCTTTGTTTTCGAATTCCTGCTGTGAGTTTTCAACCAGTGTGTTATCAATATCTACCCATTGGCCGTTTTTCTTAAAGTGAATCGGCTCTGCAAATACTTCTGCGGTATACGTTCCATCCGAGTTTTCATAGACCTTCGCTGTTTCCGTCCGGAGAGCTGGGATTTCCTTTTCTTTCGGATAAGGATCATTGGCAGAGACGATATTTTG
This sequence comes from Anoxybacillus sp. UARK-01, assembly GCF_002075365.1. NCBI lineage: Bacteria > Bacillati > Bacillota > Bacilli > Caryophanales > Anoxybacillaceae > Anoxybacillus > Anoxybacillus sp. UARK-01. Next base: position 12,736 of record NZ_NASY01000021.1, read on the forward strand.
GTTATCATTCGAAAAGCTTGGAGACCCTGCTTCTGACGTTTCATTAGCAGCATCAGAAGCAGGGATGGAATCCCCCTGTTCGACGTTTGCGGAAGGAGACGACGAAGACCCTTCATTATTGGAAATTGGCGCTTCACCATTCTCTGGAGCTTCTGTCGGAGAAGCGTTCACTGCTGGAGGCGCATTCTCCTCCGCTTGAACAAAAGGAGCAAGCGTTGAAAACATCATTGTAAAAGCAAGCAAATAAGAAATAAATGAATACCACTTAGACTTCCTTTTCCTCATCTGTTGTCACCTCATTCGTTGCTAAACTGAAAAAAATAAAGAAAAAAATCAATGATCAAACAATCAGCTGAATCCCTCCTTTTTCATCTAAATTTGGGACAATATCATTTTAATCACTTGTACAGAAAAGGAGAATAGGGGAAATTAAATCTATTTTCGTTTATTTTAAGAAAATAGCCCTATATATGGATCTACATACTAAAGATCTCCACTACATTTTCTTAAAATATCGTATCAACTCAAAGACAATAAAAAACAAAACCCTGTTCTATCCCCATACAACGTACCGCGATTGGCTAGAGGCAGCTGTTCAACAAAACTAATAAAAGCCCCCAACCCAAGCTTTAGGCTTGAGTCGGGGGCTAATGGCCATTTTGTTGGGCGCAAGTGCGTGATTCCAAGGAAAGGGCGAGGGTTTCGCTAAATTTATCCTCGGAATTGGCGGATCTGTTCATGCAGCTCATCCGATACCCCATGAATGCGGCGCGCCATCTCGCTAAGTTGCTTAGCAAGCTGCCCTTGATGCTCGACCGATTGGACCATGGTGCTGATCGAGCCGCTGACTTCCCTTGCGGCTGACAACGTGTGCTCTACGGCGGCGGCAATTTCTTCTGTTCCTGCCGACATCTGCTGAGCAATGGCGGATAATTCTTGAACTTCATCCGTGTTTTTCTGCACGTTTGTTACGATGTTGGCAAAAATCGAACGAATTTCCGCCACTTGGCCGCGGCCTGCGTTTGCTTCCTGTTCCCCTTGCTCCATCTGCTGAACGGCTTGTTCGGTGGTTATGCGGAAGCGGTCCATCATCTTTCCGATTGTATCAACGGAGCTTTTTGAATGCTCAGCCAGCTTTCGAACTTCATTGGCCACCACCGCAAATCCGCGGCCGCTTTCTCCAGCACGGGCCGCCTCAATGCTCGCATTCAACGCTAAAAGATTCGTTTGCTCGGAAATACCGCGAATCACATCAAGAATATGGCTGATTTCATCTGTTCCTTCCGATAATTGTTGAATGCAGTTCGCGGTTTCCTTGATTTTGGCATACATGCTTTCCATTTGCTGCATCGCTTGATCAACATGACGATCCCCTGTTTGAACATCGCGATTCATTTCTTCAGCCGATTCAGCAAGCAAAGAGGAAGAGTGAGCGACGCGCTGGATGCCAGTCGCCATTTCTTGAATCGCCGCATTGGATTCCCTCATGCTTTCAAGCTGCTGCTGCGAATAAGAATGAACAATGCCGGCTGTTTTGACCATTTTTTCATTTTGCTCTTCCGTAAAAGCAGCATGCGATTGCAGTTCGCTGGACGCTTGCACCATCCAATCATTGCTATGCTTGATTTTGTCAATCAGAAGAGACATTTGGTCCACCATCGTTTTAAATGAGCGAATTAAAGCAAACAATTCATCGTTTCCTTTGTCCCTAAGCTGGAGGATCTTCTGGTGCGCTTCTCCCAGTTTTCCTGCTGCCATCTGCTCCGATGCAGCTGTTAATAGAGTGAGCGGCCGGAAGCGGCGGCGCAAATATAGGAAGATTCCTGCGCTAATCAGAATCGCCACCACAGCAGACCCGAGAAGAAACGGCCCGCGGATTTGTTCCTTCACCGCAGACATGGTTTGCTCCACATAGTTTGCAGGCAAATCAACACCAAGCACTCCAATCATCTTGCCGTTATGCATAATCGGCGCAAATGCTGATAAATAATCCCCATACTGTTGATCATGGACGATATCCGTATAATCTGTTTTTCCATTTAGCGCTCCATCAATGTCTTTTAACGTTGTGGAAGAAGTAGAATCGCCTATGGCCGATGCCACCTCAGAGCCTGGCGGTTGACCGTCAATCATGATGGAGAGTTTTTGTCCATCGACGCGCAACGTATATACGTACAATGCGCCGATTTTTTCCCGAATATCATTCAATTGCTCTCTTAACTGCCAATATGTATCATTCTCGGCTGGCTGCTGCAAAAATGACGCATATTTCTCTGTATCCAGCATGCCGGTAATATTTTTTGCTTGTTCAGCAGCATAGCTCCCTACTGTGCGTTTCGACGCCTGCTGGACAATATACGAAAATACGAAAGCATTCACTAATGTAAGTGCGACAAACGTGCCAGCCATCCATAATGAAAGTCGAGTCGCCAAGCTTCGTTTGATTTGCGGCATTGTGTCATCCCCTTTAAGCTAATCTATGATGAAAATCACCTTTATCATAACAAATGTCGAATATTGTTGAATAGTAGAGGAAGGCACAATAAATTTTTTCCATATGAAAGACGGAAAATATCGTATTGGTAAAGGACTTTGATGAAAAAACACGTCCACAAATGCGCCTTCCGCCGATCGTCCAACAGCTTCACCCTATGATGAAAATAAGGCAAACACCTGCGGCATAGCTTTGCTCAAAAAGCAATAAAGCGAACAACATGCATGCTGTTCGCTTTATTGCAAGCGTTCTCTCGCGATTAAAAATTCATTCCACATCGCCAAAAATAAATCGATCAGCTTCGGATCAAACTGCTTTCCGCGGCCATCTAATAAAATTTCCTTCACTTTTTCAGGCGGAAACGCATCCTTATAAATTCGTTTCGATAACAAAGCATCAAACACATCCACAATGGCCACAATTCTCCCTTCCAGCGGAATGTCTTCTTCCTTTAAACCGTTTGGGTATCCTTCGCCATTCCACCATTCATGATGCGTGCGGGCGATGTTGGCCGCCATTTGAATCACCGGCAAGTCCAAATTGGCCAAAATCTGATGTCCAATTAAAACATGCGTTTTCATTGATTCCCATTCTTCCTTCGTCAACTTGCCGGGTTTATTTAAAATATAGTCGGGGATGCCCACCTTGCCAATATCATGAAATTTCGCAGCAATTTCGATCTGGGAAACAAATTGTTCATCACAGCCAGCTAAACGAGCGAGCATGCCTGACAGCCTGCCAATCCGATGAACATGGTTCTTCGTATCGTCATCGCGATACTCCGCCAATTGCAGCAGCCGCTCCAGCGTGTCAAACATGACTTTCGATTCTTTTGTCACATCCTGAATCACCAAAAGCGCACGCGAAAGCTCAAAAATTTTGGTTTGCGGCAAAGAGCGGATTTTATAATAACTAGTCCCTTGATCGTTGCGAAGTGTCACAAGCAGCGGCTCATCTGTCTGCTCCAGAATAGGGCAGCCTGAGCAAGGAACGGTTCGATTGTGCAGCAGCTCGTAGCATCTTCGGCCAATCGGATTTTCTTCATGAATTCCAAGCGTGCGCAAGAGGCGCCGCATTTTATCATCAATCCATGTCAGCCTTCCAAAATCAATCGTGCTAATCTCATAAGCATAAATATCAAGAAAATCAAAATCGCGCAAAAATAAATAGGGACGAATAATTTCACTCATAATCGCCAATGTAAACTTGGAAAATCGTTCAAAGGAATGAATATATTGGACAATATGCCGATCATGCAAATACTCCTTTGTCAGAAATACTTTTTTTAGCGCTTCGCATACCGATTCAGCCGCAATATGGAACAAGCTTTCCGGATATCCCCGTTCAATGATCAGGCGGCTCCAATCCCGAATAATTAGAAAATACGATTCAAGGTCTTCATACACCTTTTCTTGAAAAAATTGCAGCAAAAAATTGCGAATATACACTAAATACTTGTCTTTCGCGATAAAGCTGTAATAAGGCTCGCTCCCTAAGCGATAGGTAAAAGCATGATCAAACTGGTCGATAATGCTGTCAATGCAAAAAGAAATATAGCCGCTAAACTGCTCCAAATGCTTCAAGTCTGTTTTGGTAAACCCGTTCATTTGCCGTAGCCGCTCCAGCTCCCAGCGCAGCGGATGAGCAGCTTTGTCCACTTCCGAAGCCTTGTATGCTTCAAGCGTCAGCTGCATATCGAATGAAAAAATCGCCTGGATCGTCAGCAAAATGGTCGTCGCTTGTTCTGGAAGCACCTGTGAAATATATTTGTATAAAATATCAGCATAGCGAGTATATGTAGCTAAATACCAAGATAAACTAAGCCCGATTCGCGAATGGACTTGTCCGATCGTGTAGCGTTTCTGAATATAGCCATCATCAATGGTCGCCTCAAAGCATTCGCGCAAATATCGCCTTTGTGTTTCTTTTAATCTCTCAAACGTCGAATGCTGCTGAATCAGCTCGCGCAAAACTTCCACCTTTTTGATATCATCGTACAGCTCATTCACCACCGGTTCGACGAGATCAAACAGGATATTTCGATATTCATATACATATTGCAGCTTTTCCTCCGTCACTCCTGTATAGTATAACTGCTTCATTCTCTCTTTATCTGTCGTTCGTATTCTTTGCATGTTATAAAATCCCCCCGGATTCCAAAAAATCCCCCTATAGATGATTATAATACACTTTTCCTTTAAAAGGTTTTTAATTTATTCTGAATTTTTTCTGCATGCTCATAAATTTGCTTTCTTTCATTCAACAACAGCGACCGTATATCAAAATACATCTCAGGTCTTAGCCAAAAATATAACTCTAGAGCATGATGGAAAAAGAAAAAGAAAGCTAAGATAAAGACAAGAAAGGAGGAGATGAACCATGTTGAGAAAAATCGGGCTGCTGCTAGCTGGAGGAATTGCGGCCATTGTCCTGTTCGCCAACGTAGGACCGCTCGTCGGCTTCGCGCTCAGTCTTGTCATTCTTTATTACACGTTCAAACAATTTTTAAAAGCAAAATCGGCAGGTTCAAAGATTGGCTGGGCGCTGCTTGGCCTGATCGCCTTATCCATCAGTGTGGCGAATGCCCCAGCCATCGCTGCCATTGTCGCAGCATATGTTCTGTATGTTGTTTATAAAAACTGGAACAAGTCTTCGCATACACCGAAAGAAACAGAAGATCCATTTGCGAATTTTGAAAAACAATGGAATGAACTGCAAAAAAATTATTAATCAAGGGAGTGAAGAAATATGAGTTTATTTTCTCGCATAAAAAATGTGATTGCTGCTGATCTCCATGAGCTGCTTGATGAAAAAGAAAAGAAAAATCCGATTGCGATGTTAAATCAATATTTGCGCCAATGCGAACAAGAAACAGAAAAGGTTCGTCAGTTCATTGAACGTCAGTACTTATTAAAAGAAGAATTTTTGCGTGAGTACCATCATGCCAAGCAGTTGGCGGATAAGCGCCAAAAGCAAGCGGAAATCGCTTCTAAAGCCGGGGAAACAGAATTATTTGAATTTGCCGCTCAAGAGCATACACAATATGAAGAGCGAGCTGCGCAGTTAAAGCATTCCTATGAAAACGTGCAGCAACATTTAATGGAGCTTGAAAAAAAATATGAAGAAATGAAGCATAAACTAAAGGATATGCATATTAGACGGATGGAATTAATGGGCCGGGAAAACCTCGCGCATGCCCACTATCGCATCAATCAAGTTCTAGATGCAAATCGCTATTCGAGCAAGTCCGTCCCCGTGTTTTCGGACATTGAATCATACTTAGAGCGCTTGGAGCAGCAAGTCCATTCATCCTATTACCGAAATACGATTGATGCGCGAATCGCACAATTGGAAAAACAGCTTGAAACGGAAAACAACCACTAATGGAATGGCAGCGGGACTCCTTGCAAAAAATAAAGGACAGTCCGGAAAAAAAGTGGTATGCTAAAGGGCGTAGGCAGCTGCGCCTTTTCGCTTTTTTCCATTGTTCCATTTACATCTTTACATGGAAGCGAAGGAGCATGCGGCCGCTTTTCTGCCTAGTACCGGCATAGACGAGCAATCTCTTTCCAGAAACAAAACCGTCTATTTGCGTATCCATTCTTTACTATTTCTTGAGATAAAGGTGGGGAGCCTATGCTTAACCATCGTAAAAAAACCGATTATATAAGCTGGACCATCTTAATTGGTGTGCTCCTTTTAGCCATTGAAATTTCTTTTTTTCATCAAGGGCTTATTTTTTCTCTTCTTGTATCAGGAGCATTTGTATATATAGGAAGAAAAAAGTGGCACAGCATGATTGGAAAAATTTTATTTTGGCTTGGTATCATCCAACTTGTTTTTAATGTGTTTACAATGATGACTGCTCGATTTTTTCTATTGGCCATTTTACTCTATGTTCTAATTCAGTTTTTCCAATCGAAACGCCAGCCGGCTTTGCTGCAGCCTAAAATACAGCCGGCCGATCGAACAGTCCAAACGGAAATTCTTGAGCGAAAGCCTTTATTGCAAAATTTGTTATTTGGCCGTCAAAAGACACCTGAGCAAGCATATGAATGGAACGATGTGAATATCCAAGTAGGACTAGGAGATACCGTGATTGATTTAAGCTATGCGGTGCTTCCAAAAGGCGAAGCAGTGATTTCCATACGCCATTGGATCGGAAATGTCCAAATTTTTGTGCCTTATGAACTCGAAATCAGCATCGTCCACTCCGCGGTTGTTGGTTCCACTCTCATTTTAGATAAGGAAAAGGAGCAAATGTTTAACCAAACATTGGTCTGGCAAACAACAGCTTATGAGACAGCAGAGCAAAAGCTTAAAATCATCACCTCGATGATGGTCGGAAATTTAGAGGTGAAGCGGATATGAACATGATGCTGCGGCAGTTTGCACTTTTTATTTTAGTGGCGCTTGTTGTTTTGTTTCTTCTGCTTTTCTCTTGTTTCACGTTGTTTCCATTAGGAGACTGGTCCATATTATGGAAAACCAAAATCATGAATTTGCCATTTATCGTTTTTGCACCTACTGTTGTCATTTTGATCGGAGCTGCCTTCGGAATTGTTTCTAACCTATGGTGGCGACAGCAGCTGCAAACGATCGCCAACGCCCTTCAACAAATCGAACAAGGCTCATTGATGCAATTGGAAGTCAAGCAGCCAACGGAAGATTTTCAGGAAATTTGGGAACGCCTCAAAAAAATTCATCATCAATGGATCGAACAAACCAAACGCTCACAAAAAATGGCGACAGCAAAAGCTGAACAGCAAGAGCGGCTTATTCAAGATATTATTTCCCAAGAAAGAAATCGGCTTGCGCGCGAGCTGCACGATTCCGTCAGCCAGCAGCTCTTTGCCGCTTCGATGATGATGTCGGCGATTATGGAAGAAAAAGAGCGGTCCGATAACCATGAAACCAAGCAGCTGAAACTGATCGAGCAAATGATTCACCAATCGCAATTGGAAATGAGAGCGCTGCTGCTTCATTTGCGTCCTGTCCAACTTAAGGGCAAATCACTGCAAGAAGGAATGGAGGAGCTTTTGCTGGAATTATCGCAAAAAACGCCGATGCAGATCAAATGGAAAATAGAAGATGCACCTTTAGATAAAGGAGTAGAAGACCATTTATTTCGTATTTTGCAGGAATCTGTTTCCAATACGCTTCGCCACGCGAAAGCTTCGACTCTGGAGGTGCTGTTAATTCAGCGGGATCATTTTGCTATTTTGCGTGTGGTTGATGACGGAATTGGATTTGATGTCCATGCGAATCATTCTAAAAGCGGTTCATACGGCTTGCAAAACATGTATGAACGAGCGGCTGAAATCGGCGGAACGCTCAAAATGATCAGCTTAAAAAATAAAGGGACAAGACTTGAAGTAAAAGTACCGATAGTGGCACAGGAGGATCAACGCCATGATTAGAGTGTTATTGATTGACGACCATGAAATGGTGCGAATCGGAGTTTCTGCTTATTTATCATCTCAACCTGACATGACGGTAGTCGGCGAAGCAGAAAACGGAAAAAAAGGAGTGGAACTAGCGCTTCAGCTTCGCCCGGATGTCGTTTTAATGGACTTGGTGATGCAGCCAATGGATGGGATTGAAGCGACAAAAGAAATCATGTCCTCATGGCCGGAGGCAAAAATTATTATCGTCACTAGCTTTCTAGATGACGATAAGGTCTATCCGGCGCTAGAAGCGGGAGCGGCAAGCTATATGCTGAAAACCTCGAAAGCGAGCGAAATTGCCAATGCCATCCGCTCTACTTTCCACGGCCAGTCGGTATTGGAGCCGGAGGTAGCCGGAAAAATGATGAAGAAAATGCGGCAAAAAGAAACGCTGCTGCCTCACGAAGAGCTGACGAACCGCGAAATGGAGATCCTTTTATTGATCGCCCAAGGCAAGTCTAACCAAGAAATCGCCGAAGAGCTATTTATTTCATTGAAAACCGTCAAAGTCCACGTCAGCAGCATTCTCGCCAAACTGGGAGTACAAGATCGGACACAAGCGGTTATCTATGCTTTTAAACATTCACTCGTCAAATAAACGACATGGCACTTTACAGCCTTTAAACCAACTGAACAATCCGGCCTATCCGGCGCACTTTTTGCCACGATACGGGAAAATAGAATAAAAATGCTTACATTCGCTTGTTTTGCTGGGGATGTTAAAGCAAATGCCAATGTGGAGCGCGAAACACATTTCGTGCGCTATTTCTGTCGCCGATCGCGATCAAACGCCGTAAGCCATGTTCGCGCCATCAACATATTGCCAAGCGAATTCATATGAACTCCATCTGTCGTCAGCCGATAGCGAGATGATGGACGTGCTCGCAAATAAGCAAGAAATGCTTGATGAGTAGGCACAAGCGTTCCATGAAACGTATGCGCTACTTTACGCACAATGTTCACATAAGGCTTCAGCTTTCGATTGCCTTCTGAATGAATCGCCTCGCCAATAATCGTCGGTTCCATCAAGATCAGATGCGCATAGGTTTTGGCTTTCGTTTGCCAAGCTAACTCCATATAGATTTCCTCAAATTGCTTAGGATACACCTGTTCCTTCTCGAGATGATCGAGCTGGCGCCACACATCGTTGATACCGATGGAAATCGAAACAAAAGATGGTTGCAATGCAATGACATCTCTCTCCCAACGCGCCAATAGATCAGGAATGCGGTTGCCGCTCACTCCCCGATTGACAACGGCTAGCGGCTGCTGCGGGTCATCTGTCAGCAAATAATCGCGAATCAGTCGGACATACCCGTAACCCATTTGCTCGGGATCTTTCCTTCTGCCCGCTTCTGTTATACTGTCGCCGATAAAAACAATGCTTCCTTTCTCGTTCATTGTTCTCGCCCCTCCTTGGCTCCTCCAAGCATCATGACATATCTTCTCAATGGATCGATATCGATTGTATGAACCTCCCCCCGTTTAGAGGGGGAGCTTCTTGGTGGATGTGTTAAAAATCAAAGTTATCCGGATCTGGACCTACGCGGCGATTTTGATTTAAGCGATCGATTTGTTCCACCTCTTCTTTTGTCAGAGCAAAATCAAATATGGAGGCATTTTCCATCATCCGCTGCTCTTTAGTTGTTTTTGGAATGGTTACCACTCCTTTTTGCAAATCCCAGCGCAAAATAATTTGCGCAACCGTCTTATTATGATGCTTCGCGATCTCTTGTAAAACAGGATGATCAAGCAATTGCCCTTGCATTAATGGCGACCACGCTTCTAATTGAATGCTGTGCTCTTCGCAAAAAGCCTGAAGCTTTTGTTGTGTTAGACGCGGATGGTACTCTACTTGGTTCACCATCGGCTTGATTTCTGCTTCCTTCATCAGCTCCTCAAGATGATGAATATGAAAATTGCTCACACCGATAGCCCGTACTTTCCCCGCCTTGTAAAGCGTCTCTAATGCTTTCCATGCTTCTTTATATTTTTCTGCTACAGGCCAATGAATCAAGTATAAATCAAGATACTCTAAACCTAATTTATTCAGGCTCGCTTCGTACGCTGCTAGCGTTGCGTCATATCCTAAATCCGTGTTCCACACTTTTGACGTCACAAATAATTCTTCACGTGAAACTCCGGTCTCTTGCAATGCTTCGCGAATCCCCTGGCCTACTCCTTGTTCATTTTCATAAATCGCCGCGGTATCAATACTGCGATAGCCGTGGCGAATGGCTGCTTTAACAGCCTGAACAAGCTCCGGCCCATCTTCCACCTTAAATACTCCAAGCCCAAGCCATGGCATTTGGACCCCATTCGCTAAAATCGTTGTGTCGGCTAAGTGTTTGGCCGTCATTCAACTCATCTCCTTTATTTCTTTTGATTGGTCTTGTATCACACTACTTATCGCATAAGGCATTCGCGATGATCCATCATCTCGTTTTCCGCTCTGTGCATCTTTTGATCTTTCTTCTCAAGTGCCAAGCTCCAGCTTGTTAAAAGGACCGCTCCTAGCACCATCAATCCACCGACCCAAGCGGTATGAATCAGCCCCATTGATTCGGTGACAATGCCGCCTAGGTAGGAACCAATCGCAATTCCCGCGTTAAATGCGGCAATGTTAATCGCTGAAGCAACATCGACTGCGCTCGGCACAAAACGCTCAGCAAGCATCACTACATATACTTGCAATCCTGACACGCTCATAAAACCAAGCAGTCCCATTAAGATGATCGTCATAAGCCCAACCACCTTAAATGGAGCTGTAAAGGTTAAAATAAAAAGCACAATAGCTTGCACAATGAACATATAAAATAAAGCGCTAATCGGATTTTGATTAGATAGCTTTCCTCCCGCTACATTACCGATCGCAATCGCTACCCCATAAACAAGCAAAATCACCGTAACCGTTTTTTCACTAAATCCCGTGACGTTCTGCAAAAGCGGAGATAAGTACGTAAAAGCAACAAAAGTGCCTCCGTATCCTAAAGCTGTAATAATGAACAGCAGCAACAAACGTCCATTAGTGATTAACCGAAACTGATCACGAAACGTAGTGCGGGCACCTTTTCGTAAATTCGCTGGAACGAGAATGCTGTTGGCAATGAACGCAATAACCCCTACAGCAACAATAAAAAGAAAGGCAAACCTCCAGCCAAATTGCTGTCCAATAAATGTACCGAACGGCACTCCTGTGATCGTAGCGACCGTCAGACCGGAAAACATAATGGAAATCGCGCTAGCCCGTCGGTGTTCCGCTACTAAACTTGCGGCGATGGTTGACCCGATCGACATAAATACGCCATGTGAAAACGCAGAAAGCACACGAGCTATAAGTAAAACCGTTATACTATCGGCACGAGCCGCAATGCTGTTACCGATGATAAAGACAACCATAATCGAAAGCAACAAAGCTTTGCGTGACATACTGGACGTTAAAGATGTAAGAATAGGAGCGCCGAAAGTAACCCCTAAAGCGTACAAGGAAACCGTCAGCCCGGCGACTGAAACGGAAACGTGCAAGTCGCGCGAAATGAGCGGCAGTAACCCTACACTAATAAATTCTGTCGTCCCGATCGCAAAGGCACTTACAGCTAATGCGATCAATGCTAATGTATTTCGTTTACCTTCGTTCATCGCCCTTCCTCCCCATTGCTTGGTTGTAAAAAATATAGCAAAAGCCAGCTGGCAAATGTTATTATGGAGCATATAAGCTATAAAAAAAAGTACGTACTTTAAAGTACTATAGATACTTTAAAGTGCTATAGATACTTTTTAGTAACTATTGAAAAGGAGGAAAAACATGCAAAAAAAGAAATATAATATTCCCGTCGAAGCGACACTAGAAGTAATAGGTGGAAAATGGAAATGCGTTATTCTTTGCCACCTGACACACGGCAAAAAACGCACCTGTGAATTGAAACGTTTGATGCCAGGAATCACGCAAAAAATGCTAACGCAGCAATTGAGAGAGTTAGAAGAAGATGGGATTATCAATCGCATTGTTTATAATCAAGTCCCCCCGAAAGTGGAATACGAACTAAGTGAATACGGGTGGAGCTTAAAAGAAATTTTAGATTCTTTATGCGGATGGGGAGAAAAGCATATTGTCAAAGTATACGGAGATAAATTTTCCGTTTTAGAAGAAAGTGTTTTAAATGAAAAATTAAAATAACGTTGTTGATTTGGGAAACTAAAAACGTCGAAGCCCTAATAAACGGGACTTCGACGTTGTTTTTATTCAGCCTTAAACATGATATCCTCTTTGCGGGCCACTCCTGTACGATAAGCAGCTTTAATAACCGCCTCTCTCACTTTCTCAGCCACTTTGCTGTTAAATACACTTGGAATGATATACGTTTCATTTAGCTCTTCTTCTGTCACAACAGAGGCAATGGCTTCAGCTGCCGCCAGCTTCATCTCTTCGTTAATTTCAATCGCTCGGCAATCAAGAGCGCCTCGGAAAATCCCCGGGAAGCAAAGCACGTTGTTGATTTGATTCGGATAATCGGATCTGCCTGTAGCCATCACCCGTACATACGGCTCTGCCAGCTCCGGATCAATTTCCGGAATAGGATTAGCCATCGCAAACACAATCGGATCTTTCGCCATTTTTTGCACATCTTCGATTTGTAAAATTCCCGGAGCAGATACCCCGATAAACACATCCGCCCCCTCAATCACATCTGAAAGCGTGCCGCTGACATTTTCCGGATTCGTTAGCTGTGCATATTCATTCCAATAAGGGTTGTCATATTCCACCCCGCGGTGAATAGCACCATGACGATCAACACCGATAATATTTTTGACGCCGGCCGCTAGTAAAATTTTCGTGCAGGCGATGCCGGCCGCGCCAATTCCGGTTAAGACCACTTTAATATTTTCCAGCTTTTTATCTACAATTTTCAGCGCATTTAAAAGACCGGCAAGCAATACGACGGCCGTTCCATGCTGGTCATCATGGAATACTGGAATATCCAGCTCTTGCTTTAATCGTTCTTCAATTTCAAAGCAACGAGGAGCAGAAATATCTTCAAGATTAATGCCGCCAAATGCCGGGGCAATGGCTTTAACAATTTGAATAATCTCCTCGGTATCTTTTGTATCTAAGCAAATCGGAAAAGCATCGACATCAGCTAACTGCTTAAACAGCATCGCTTTTCCTTCCATGACAGGCATCGCTGCATACGGTCCGATATCCCCTAGTCCCAACACAGCTGTCCCATCAGAGACAACCGCCACTGTATTGCGCTTAATGGTTAGCGAGTAGGCTTTGCTTGGATCATCGGCAATCGCGCTGCACACGCGAGCCACTCCTGGCGTATAAACACGCGATAGATCATCGCGAGTTTTAATCGGAATTTTGGATTTTGTTTCAATTTTCCCGCCAATATGCATCAGGAACGTGCGATCCGATACATTGATGAGTTTGACTCCATGCGTTTTTCTCAATGTGTCTGTCACTAAGTCGGCGTGCTTAGTATCAAACACACTGACCGTAATATCGCGCACCGTATGCGTTTTCGTCGAGGAAATGACATCGATTCCAACAATGTCTCCACCCGCTTGTCCTATTGCTGTCGCAATGTCACCAAAAGAGACCAAATTTTTTGCAAACTGAATACGGATTGTAATATGCATGCTTGCACCACTTGGTATTGCCATATGTATCTGCCTTTCTGTTTTTATTTTTTAATCATTTTTTTGCCCTGCAATTCCAGGACGAGTCATCGCATAAGGATCCAGTATTTCGTTTAACTGCTGTTCTGTTAATAAATGATAGGATAAGCATAGCTCACGGACAGATTTGCCTGTAAGATAAGCTTCACGCGCAATGTGCGAGGCTGTTTCATACCCAACATAAGGGTTTATAGCTGTAATAATTCCCACACTTTTTTCTACTTTCGTTTTTAAATTCGCTTCATTTGCTTCAATTCCTGCTAAACAATAGTCAGTAAATACACGAAATGTATTATCCATAATATGAATGGATTGCAGCAAATTAAAAACGAGTACGGGCTCCATCACATTTAATTCTAGCTGTCCCGCTTCAGATGCTAAGCAAATGGTGTGATCGTTCCCAATCACTTGAAAAGCCACTTGATTGATCACTTCTGCCATGACCGGATTGACTTTGCCAGGCATGATGGAGGAACCAGGCTGGCGGGCCGGCAATGTAATTTCATTAAAGCCCGTTCTTGGACCAGATGCCATGAGACGCAGATCATTCGCAATTTTTGACATATTAATCATGCACACTTTTAGCGCCGATGACACCTCGGTATAAGCATCTGTATTTTGCGTTCCATCAACGAGATGCTCAACACGTACTAGCGGAAGCTCGCTAATCGTTGCTAAATGCCTAATCACGCGATCAATGTAACGCGGATTAGCATTTAATCCGGTTCCTACTGCCGTTGCCCCCATATTGATTTCATATAAATGCTGACGCGATTGCTGTATTCTTTTTATATCCCGCTCCAACACACGGCTATAGGCTTCAAATTCTTGGCCAAGGCGAATGGGAACAGCGTCTTGCAAATGCGTCCGCCCCATTTTAATCACACGATCAAACTGCCGCGCCTTCTCAACAAATACAGCGTGCATGTTCTCCATCGTCGTCAGCAGCTTTTCCAGCATCTTTAACACGGCAATATGAATGGCAGTTGGAAAAGCATCGTTCGTCGACTGGGACATATTGACATGATTATTCGGGCTGATGACTTGATAGTTTCCTTTCCGTTCGCCGAGCAATTCGAGCGCCCGATTGGCGATGACTTCATTCGCGTTCATATTAATCGATGTTCCGGCCCCGCCTTGAATCGGATCCACGATAAATTGGTCATGCCACTTTCCAGCGATAATTTCTTGCGCGGCTTCGGCAATCGCTTGGCCTATCCGTGGACTGAGCTGTCCGATTTCCATATTCGCTTGTGCCGCCGCCATTTTCACGATCGCTATTGCTTCAATTAAGGACGGATGAATTCGATATCCGGTAATCGGAAAATTTTCTACCGCGCGCATCGTTTGAATGCCATAGTATGCATGCTCTGGAATTTCCTTTTCTCCAAGAAAGTCTTTTTCCATTCGCACTGCTTTTGTTTTAATCATTTTATAAATCCCAGCTTTCATCAAATTTTGGCGTAATGTCTCTCGCAATCGGAGTTTCCATTATTTTTTTGATTTCAAGCAGATGATTGGTTTTGCCTAATACCCACATTAGCTTTGGCACAATAGCCTCTGTATTCATATCTCCAGATAGAATGACGGTGTTTTGCGCCACTTTGCGTCCCACCTCATACAACGTCAAATCTTCTCCCTCTTCTAAACATTGCGTGGTAATGACAACTGCCATGCCGTCATCAATGAGCTCCTTAATTTTAGGAAGCAAGTTCCTTTCCTGAAACGGCACCCCGCCATTTCCAAAGCTTTCGATAATCACTCCTCGATACAGCGGTTTAATATAATCAAAGATTTCTGGCTTCGTACCAGGATGTAGCTTTAAGAGAAACACATCCGGACAAAGCGACGGCTCAAATATTAGTTCTCCAACTGCTTCCGAGCGAAGCTCATATTGATAATCGACTTGATCATGATGGATATAAGCGATATATGGATGATTAATACTTTCAAAAGCATCGTAGCTTTTTGTTCGCATTTTGACCGCTCTTGTGCCAAGAATCACTCTTCCATCAAACACGATAAATACGCCGCCAACTTCTTCACAAGCAAACCGAACGGCATCGGATAAATTTTTTTTCGCATCCGTTCGCTCAAAGCTAATCGGAACTTGGGAACCAGTAAGAACAACAGGTTTGTCCAAATTTTGCAGCATATAAGATAAAGCCGAAGCTGTATAAGCCATCGTATCTGTTCCATGCGTAATAACAAACCCGTCATAGCGATGATAGTTTTCATAAATGGCTTCGGCGATTTTTACCCAATACTCTGGCTGCATATTTGTGCTGTCGATGTTCATCAGTATTTGGCTGTCCAAGCGATAATTAGGGCTATGTTTTGGCACATACCCTGTAAGTTCTTCAGCTGTTAATGCCGGTGAGAGTCCTTCTTCTCCTTTTACGGAGGCAATTGTGCCGCCTGTCGCGATTAAAAGAATCTTTTTCATCATTGACACCTCTATGAAAAGCGATAATCGAACGAAAAGGTGATTTTCTATTGAATAACCTGTTGTGTTTTATAGGTCATTTAGTGTACATTATAATTAAGTTGTTCGCGAATCGCGAATATACGATTCCATTATATTCATTTCCTATGAAAATAACAAGAGTTTTTATTCGTTTCGCGAACTTTTTATAGTGGGAGAAAAAGAGGGAGGGAGCAGGACGATGATATCAAAACGGCTATCAGAATTAAGAAAAAAGAAAAAATGGCCTTTGCAATATATTGCCGATCAATTAAATATCGCTAAAAGCACCTATGCTGGCTATGAATCCGGCTACCGCCAGCCTTCATTAGAAGCAGTTAAAGAATTGGCTCAATTATTTGAAACGTCTACCGACTATTTGCTTGGAGCCGCGGATAGCCCTGAAAAGCCCGATTTCCATACCATCGAGTTAACGGAAACAGCCATGTTGGCCCATATTTGCTTTACCATTGATGGAAAGCCTTTAACAGCGGATGACCTTAACCAAATGATTGCCTTTATTCGTGTCAAAAGAGAAATGGACAGCACTCAAACCCATCATCAATGAACCTTCCCACCTACACTCCGTTACGAGGTGGGAGACTTCTCGATGGATGATGTTAAATACGGAATGTTTCCGACTGATCTGCGCCAGAAAAATCCCGGTAAATTGAACAAAAAGGCAAGTCCGTCTCCATAGACTTGCCTCTGATCGCCGACGTTCCAGAAATTATTTGTACAATCTATTTTGAAAATGCTTTGCTCCCCCTATGCGTTTTTCGTCATGGAAGTCTATATCAAACTAGCGGCCAAACATGTTCTGCGCTGTATTTATAATTTTTGCTGGCAAACGGGTGCCTTATTCCGTCTTTAGCAGCTTATGAACCATACAATCGAGCATGCTTACTTTAGGAATTCCTTTAACGCTTGCCTATTTTTCGCAAGATCCATTTCTAGCACGGCCCCTGCTTGAGGATAGGTGGCATCTCGAAATGATCCATCAATAGGAATTCGAAAGAAGCTAATATCCTTCTGGTCGCTTCCGGGAAATGTAGCTAATAGGGGCAGTACTTCTTTATACCCTACGTTCGTTAATATATATGGCCGGATGGTACCGACTACACTCGGCAGCTTCGCGATCCCCCGCACACTGATAAATTCGTCCATCACACGCTTCACTACCTCTTGCTGTCTCCGCACTCTGCCAAAGTCGCTTTCAGCATCTTTTCTGAATCTCACATACCCAAGCAATTCGTTTCCATGAAGTCTTTGAACACCTGGATGCAGCGTGACACCTATTCCTTTCGACATCTCTTTTTCAACATTGATTTCAATTCCTTCAGGAAAAGCTACATCAATTGCTTTAGTGAATCCTTTAAAATCTACTAAAGCAAAATAGGCAATATCTACATCAAAATTTTCTTTAATCGTCTTCCGTAATAATTCAGGACCTCCATAAGCATAGGCGGCATTGATTTTATTTTTCCCATACCCCGGTATATCCACATAGGAATCCCGCATAATGGAGGCGATTTTCGCTTGCTTGGTCTTTCGATTATACTGAGCAATCATAATCGTATCCGCTCGCGCTTTCTCGTTTCCTCTCGCATCAACACCAAGCAGTAAAACGTTCATACGCTCCTTATCCTTTACGCCTTGAAATTCTACCTTTTCATGCGGCAAAAAAGAGTCGTTTTGCGAGTTTTTCAAGCCTTTACGGTATTCGACGACCGCATATAACAATGCCGTCAAAATGAGCACGATCAAAATAAGCAGGATCACGAACCACTTTTTTCTTTTTCGTTTTTTTATTTTTCGATCCCTTCTGCTACTTTCCATCATGGAACACGACCTCACTATGTAAGTTTGTAACTAAAACCTTCGAATTAGCTCTCCATGCCAACAACCATCCAATATTGACAGCATTTATTCATACTTCATCTATTAAGAACAAATTACCAAACGATGATGAAAAAAACAATTAAAATTTGCCAAACTATATTTACCCTATTGATAAATACAGCTTCATGCGTCAATATCTGCTCCCTCAAATGAACAAACGACAGCATACGATCGAACACGCCGCTTTATAGAACCATAAGAGGAGTTTGAAAACATTTTCGCCACTTGTCTATTTGGTAAAGACCCATATTTTCATTTTTCTTGTAAGTTTCCACGTACAATAGGCATTGCTCATTTTCTCTAAAATGACGTGCTACAACTTGATAGCCCTTCCTTCTTAATTATAAGGAATCGTTCTATATAAGCCTATATTGTCAGCCAAAGATCTCCTCATGCTTGTGAATCTTCTATTGTCTCTGTGATAATAGATGAGTAATATTTTTTCTTTGCTGGCAATAAGGCGAGTGCGCATAAAATCGAAGTAACGAGTAGCATCAAGAATGCGCCGATCATGACGACAGACTGAATAGAGGCAAGCTGCGCCATCATTCCAAAAACAGCAGTTGTGATGACGAGGAATATCGCTTCAATGAATCCATATATGCTTCCCACTCTTCCCATTACGGAAACAGGTATGTTATTTTGATAAAAGGTATAAAATCCGGTATTGGCAAAGGATAAAGAGACGGAAAGAATAAAGAACCCCAAAGCAGCGATAGAAAAAGAGCTTGAACAAGCATAGATCATATAACCAATCGCTACATGGAAGGCACCAAAGCCGATTAACCAAGACGTCGCTAATTTTCGCGAAAATATGGCATTCACAATCGCTCCCAACGCAACACCTCCTCCAGCTACACTCACTAAAAAGCCATACTCACTTTCTGATAAAGCAAGCACTTCTTTCGCAAAGGCAGCTTCCAATGAATCAACGGCTGTCGCGATTACCATCATGCAGCTAAATAAAAAATAAATAAGCGTGATATAAACGTAACGATAACTAAAATTCATCACCAGCTTCCAATCGTTTTTCAGCAGCTGGAAAGAGCCTTTGTGATCGGCTGGATGACTTACCAGCTGTGTTTCAACATTCGGAAGCAACAAGGTGATCGCCCCTGAGAAGAGTAGAGCCAATGAATTAATATAAAGGGCCAATACAGGCGTTCCGACTAAAAATAGGGCACCTGCAACCGCTGGCCCGATCAGAAAACCGCCGGAGTCCATTAAACTTCGCAATGAATTAAAGCGCTGCCTTTGCTCCGGAGGAGTTAGCTGGGTGATATAAGTCATCGATACCGGTCCAAATACCGCACTTGCTATACAGATGAAAAAAACAATAAAATAAATAGCCCCAATCGAAGAACAAAAAGGCAGGATGGCAATTAGTACAGCTCTTATCACATCTAGCATGATCATAAGATTCCGTTTATTGAATCGATCTATCACACTCCCGGACCAAGCGTTCGTAAGTAAGGCCGCTAAAGGCTTGAGCATATACAGGATAGATACCGCAAAAGGGGAATCAGTCATATTGAGAACCAATAAATTCAAGGAAATTAAATAAATCCAATCGCCCACATTGGAAATTCCGATTCGAAGCAAAAGTAAAAGATGATATTGCCAAGCCTCGAATGGATTTTTACCTCTCACTTCCAAGCTCCTCCTTTTACCCAATAAGCTAAATAAAAAATTCGCCCCAAGACACTAGGTCTTGGGGACGAATTTTCATTCGCGATGCCACCCCATTTTATTAATATGTCACCATAGTGACATACTCCCACCACCTACGCTTCGCTTAGGGGTGGGGGCTTCTCGGGTAATCCCATCTCATGATGAGAAGTTGACCGAGCGATCCCCGTGTGCCCCACGGTTCGAGGACAAGTTAGACTATCGCTAATCGTTTCATGCCCTCATGTTTGATATTGATGGCCGCATTGACGTCCCTGTCGCTCTCGAATCCACATTCACAGCGGAATGTACGCTCAGAAAGCGATAGAGACTTCCTAACTTTACCGCAGCACGAACAAGTTTTTGATGATGGAAACCATTTGTCGATTTTGATCAGCTTCTTCCCCTGTTCTTCCAATTTGTACCGAAGGAAAGTGATAAACATGCCCCAGCCGTTATCATGAACGCTTTGACCGAAATGGAGGGCTTGGGAC
>NZ_NASY01000022.1:0-45403 GCF_002075365.1 Anoxybacillus sp. UARK-01
GTAATAAAATATATAAATTTATCAAAAAATAAGCATGCTTTTCTATTTTTTCCACTTCTTTTTTTATAAATATAAACTCATAAAGAATATTCGACAAAAATCAACCGTATTTGTTGACATTTGTTCAAGTGTTTATGTATATTTTTCCAAGATGAGAGAAATAGATGTTTTTATATACCATCAAAATCATATAAAATATATAATAAGCGATAATTGCTCTCGTCTTTGGACGAGGGTTTTTGCATATCGAGGAGGGTATAAAATGGAGAAGAAAACCTTTTATCTGACGACACCGATTTACTATCCAAGCGGCAAGTTACATATTGGCCATGCTTATACGACGGTGGCTGGAGATGCGATGGCTCGATATAAGCGGCTTCGCGGATACGATGTGATGTATTTGACAGGAACGGACGAACACGGACAAAAAATTCAGCGAAAAGCGGAAGAAAAAGGAGTTACACCTCAAGCATATGTAGATGAAATCGTTGCTGGGATTCAAGAGCTATGGAAAAAGCTCGATATTTCTTATGATGATTTCATTCGTACGACAGAGGATCGCCACAAAGAGGTGGTTGAAAAGATTTTTGCCCGCCTAGTAGAACAAGGAGATATTTATTTAGATCAATATGAAGGCTGGTATTGTACACCTTGTGAATCATTTTATACCGAAAGACAGTTGGTAGATGGTAATTGTCCAGATTGCGGGCGTCCGGTTGAAAAGGTAAAAGAAGAATCGTATTTCTTTAATATGAGCAAATATGTCGATCGTCTTCTTCAATATTACGAAGAAAATCCGGAATTTATCCAGCCAGAATCTCGCAAAAATGAAATGATTAACAACTTTATTAAGCCTGGCTTGGAAGATTTAGCTGTGTCGCGAACAACCTTTGACTGGGGCATTAAAGTGCCGGGAGATCCGAAGCATGTGATTTATGTATGGATTGATGCGTTATCTAATTATATTACAGCATTGGGCTATGGTACGGAAAATGATGGGAAGTTTTTGAAATATTGGCCGGCAGATGTTCATCTGGTAGGGAAAGAAATTGTTCGCTTCCATACGATTTACTGGCCGATTATGCTAATGGCACTGGATTTACCGTTGCCGAAGAAGGTATTTGCCCATGGCTGGCTGCTAATGAAAGATGGGAAAATGTCGAAATCTAAAGGAAATGTTGTCGATCCTGTGACATTAATTGACCGTTATGGTTTAGATGCGCTTCGCTATTATTTACTCCGCGAAGTTCCATTTGGTTCAGATGGGGTATTTACTCCGGAAGGGTTTGTCGAACGAATTAATTATGATTTGGCCAATGATTTAGGAAATTTACTAAATCGTACGATTGCGATGATTCAAAAGTATTTTGATGGTGTGATTCCGGTTTATGATGGACCGAAAACCGCGTTCGATAATCAGCTTGTTGAAGCGTCAAAGGAAACGGTAAAGCATTATGAAGAGGCAATGGAAAAAATGGAGTTTTCTGTTGCTCTGACAGCGTTATGGCAATTCATCAGCCGAGCTAATAAATATATTGACGAGACACAACCGTGGATATTAGCGAAAGAGGAAGCAAATAAGGAAAAATTGGCGTCCGTCATGACGCACTTGGCAGAATCGCTCCGTCACATGGCGATTTTGCTTCAGCCATTTTTAACTCGCACTCCAGACAAAATCTTTCAGCAGCTCGGCATCAAACAACAAGAATTAAAAGAATGGGAAAGCTTATATCAATTTGGCCTTTTAAAAGAAGGAACAAAGGTTGAAAAAGGAGAGCCTTTATTTCCGAGATTGGAGATGGAAACGGAAGTGGCGTATATTAAATCGCACATGCAAGGAGATCAAGCGGCACAAAATCCTTCAGCAAACGATCCATCCAAAGAAACGGCGGCGGAAATTACAATTGATGATTTTATGAAAGTGGATTTGCGAGTGGCGCAAATTCTCCATGCTGAACCGGTAAAAAAAGCCAACAAGCTTCTTAAACTACAGCTCGACCTTGGCTATGAAAAGCGTCAAGTCGTGTCAGGAATTGCTGAATTTTATCAACCTGAACAATTAATTGGCAAAAAAGTGATTTGTGTAACGAATTTGAAGCCAGTTAAGTTGCGAGGAGAACTATCTCAAGGAATGATTTTGGCTGGCGAGACAAATGGAATGCTTTCTTTGGCAACTGTTGATGAGAATCTGCCGAACGGAACCAAAATTAAGTAGCATCAATCAGAGAGGTGGACGTGAATGAAACACACGACACCTCTTTGTTGTCATTTTGTAATATAAATGTTAAGGATATGTGATATATGTAATCGCTTTGTATGCTACACTTAACAACAGGTTAGAAAAGGGGTCATTGCTTATGTTATTTGATACGCATGCACATCTAAATGCGATGCAATATAGCGAGGATGTGACAGAGGTCATTCAGCGAGCCCGGGATGAAGGAGTATCTCATATTGTAGTCGTGGGATTTGATCGTCCGACGATTGCCGGTGCGATGGAACTGGCAGAGCAATATGAGTTTATTTATGCTGCGGTTGGCTGGCATCCTGTCGATGCGATTGATATGACGGACAAAGATTTGCAAATGATTGAAGAACTAGCATCGCATCCTAAAGTAGTGGCATTAGGAGAGATGGGACTAGATTATTACTGGGATAAATCACCGAAGGAAATACAAAAAGAAGTATTTCGGCAGCAAATTGAACTGGCGAAAAAGGTGAAGCTGCCGATTATTATACATAATCGCGAGGCGACAGCGGATATTTTGGAAGTTTTACAATCGGAAAACGCACAAGAAGTCGGCGGGGTCATGCATTGTTTTACCGGCAGTGTTGAGGTGGCAAAGCAGTGCATCCATATGAATTTTTACCTTTCGTTTGGCGGACCTGTGACATTCAAAAATGCGAAGAAGCCTAAAGAAGTTGCGAAAGAAATCCCTCTTGAACATTTGCTTATAGAAACGGACTGTCCTTATTTAACCCCGCATCCTTTTCGAGGCAAGCGCAATGAACCGAGCTATGTGAAGTATGTTGCCGAAGCGATTGCTGAGCTGAAAGGGGTTTCTTTTGAGGAAGTAGCGATGAAAACAACTGAAAATGCGAAAAAATTATTCGGCATTAATCGCTAACAAAATGTGTCGTTTTTTGAGAAGGCTTGTCTAATCATCGAGAAATAAAAAAGAGTTCTACAAATTTAGAACGATGCATAGTATAGACATGTCGACAAGTCTTCCTTCCCTTTTACCTTTATTTTTTGCATAATAGAGTGTGCTTATGCGTAAAGGTTAGGGAAAGGGGAAATATAGGCAAATGAAGGAGGCGGTTTAGACCGTGTTGACTAGCATGAGGAGTCTGCTTTCTGATTCATTAAGGAAAAACTTTACAGTAACAGCTAGTAGTTTAATAGCTTTTTCAGCGACGACTGGATTTGCAGGATATGAAGCAACAAAGGATCATGTGGTTCTTACTAAAAATGGAGAGAGGCAAGAGATTCGCACACACGCTAACACAGTGAAAGAAGTGTTAAAGGAGCAGCATATTGACCTTCGTCCAGAGGATCATGTGTACCCTTCTCTTGATACGGTTGTTACAGACGATTTGAATATTGTCTGGGAAGCGAGCAAACAAGTTACCGTCAAAATAGATGGAAAGCAAAAGGAACTATGGACGACTGCTGAAAGTGTAAGAGAGTTATTAGCGAGCCAGCATATTACCGTCGGACCATATGATCGAGTATCTCCATCACTGGATGCACCGATCCAAAAAGGGATGAGCATTTCGCTGCAAAAAGCGTTTCCTGTTCAGTTGAATGTCGGCGGTAAGCAACAGCAAGTTTGGGCAACTTCGACTACTGTCGCTGACTTTTTAAAGCAGCACCATATCACGTTAAATGAACTCGACCGTGTAGAGCCAGCATTACAAGATCAAATAAAAGCGAATATGGTTGTGAAGGTTACGAAAGTTCAAAAAGTCACCGATGTAGTGGAAGAACCGGTAAATTTCGCAGTCGTTACTCAGAAGGATGCTAGCTTGCCTAAAGGTGAGCAACGAGTCATTAATCCAGGTCAAAAAGGGCTTTTATCAAAGCATTATGAGGTTGTGCTAGAAAACGGAAAGGAAATATCTAGGAAGCTATTAAAAACTGAAACCGTGAAGCAAAGCCAAAATCGAGTGATCGCTGTGGGTACGAAAGAAAGGCCAGCGATGACATCGCGCGGCTCGTCAGCATCATCTAGAGAACTTTATGTTAATGCGACAGCGTATACAGCCTATTGCGGCGGCTGTTCGGGAAGAACGAGTACAGGAATCAACCTGCGGGCGAATCCGCATATGAAAGTCATTGCTGTGGATCCTCGCGTTATTCCTCTCGGCTCTAAAGTATACGTAGAAGGCTATGGCTATGCAATTGCTGCTGATACAGGAGGCAGCATTAATGGGTATAAAATTGATGTTTTCTTTCCAAATAAGTCCGCTGCATTTCGTTGGGGAACGAAACGCGTAAAGGTAAGAATTATACAATAGGCAAAACGCAAGAGAGGGGTTTTTCTCCCCTCTTTTTTTTCGTTATAATGGGAAGTGATTTTCTACATTATTAGACGAAGAAATGGGCAAAAAGTTTCGCGTTTTTTATGTAGTAATGATAAAAAATATTAAACAAAGTCTGGGACACAATTGTTCATTCGGTTTTATAGGATCATCATGGAACATTTTTTGTGAAAGAAAGGGGGAAGCGCGGAACCATATTTCTGCGCAGAAGGATTGAAAATTAAAGAAATTATTGTTGTTGAAGGACGAGATGATACAGTAGCCATTCAGCGCGCGGTTACAGCAGATACGATTGAAACGAATGGTTCGGCCATTACAGAAGAAACGATTGAACGGATCAAGCTGGCAAATGAAAAGCGTGGCGTTATTATTTTTACTGATCCAGACTTCCCTGGTGAAAAGATTCGAAAAACAATTGCTGAACGCGTACCTGGTTGTAAACATGCTTTTTTACCAAAGCAGGAGGCGCTTTCTAAAAAAGGAAGGGGAGTTGGCGTTGAATATGCTTCTGTTGAAGCGATTCAGCAAGCACTAAGGCACGTATATGAGGAAGCGGCAGAATGGCGAGAAGATATTACGCTGGATGACCTCATAGCTGCTGGATTGATTGGCGGAGCATTAGCCAAAGCTCGGCGGCAGCGTTTAGGGCAAATATTAAAAATTGGCTATACAAATGGAAAGCAGCTCTATAAACGGCTGCTCATGTTTCAAATTTCTAAAGAAGCGTTTTATCATGCGCTTGAGCAAGTGCTTCAGGAGGAAAAAAACAATGAATAAGGATATTGCTACACCGGCACGTACACGTGAAATTTTAAATAAATATGGTTTTTCATTTAAGAAAAGTTTAGGACAAAATTTTCTCATTGACACGAACATTTTGCGTCGCATTGTCGATTTTGCAGAATTGTCTAACGAAACAGGCGTAATTGAAATTGGCCCAGGGATTGGGGCCCTTACTGAGCAGCTGGCGCGCCAGGCCAAAAAAGTGATTTCCTTTGAAATCGATCAGCGCCTTTTGCCTATTTTAGCGGATACCCTCTCCTTATATTCCAATATTCGTATTATTCATCAAGATGTACTTAAGGCTAATATTCAGCACATTATTGATGAAGAATTGGCAGAAATTCATGATATTATGGTTGTGGCCAATTTGCCTTATTATGTAACGACACCTATTATTATGAAGCTGCTTACAGATCGTTTGCCGATCCGTGGCATTGTGGTCATGTTGCAAAAAGAAGTGGCAGACCGCATTTCTGCTTCTCCTGGTACTAAAGATTATGGCTCTTTATCCATTGCTATCCAATACTATACAAAAGCTGAAACCGTGATGAATGTGCCTAGAACGGTTTTTATGCCTCAGCCAAATGTTGATTCTGCTGTGATTCGTTTAACAAAAAGAGAAAAGCCGGCGGTTGAAGTCGTTGATGAATCATTTTTCTTTCAGGTGGTTCGGGCTAGCTTCGGACAAAGGCGCAAAACGATTTTAAATAATCTAATAAGCCATCTGCCCAACGGAAAACAGCAAAAAGAAAATATTGAGCGCGGGTTAGCGGATAGTGGCATTGATTCAAAAAGAAGAGGTGAGACGCTGACCATTCAAGAATTTGCTGCTCTTAGTAATCGCTTAGTGGATATTTTTGGAAAAAAGGTCTAGCTCTAGACCTTTTTTTCTTTTCGCTTCACCTCTTGAAAATCTATGCATATTGTACTTAATAAATCGTATATTTTTGGAGTGAAGAGGCAATGGATATCAAAATCGGCGATATTGTCGCTAGGAAGTCATATGAATGCGATTTGCTATTCCGAGTCATTGACATTAAGGTGAGGAATGACGGAGAAAAAGAAGTCATTTTGCATGGAGAAGATGTGCGATTAATAGCTGATGCTCCATTCGATGATTTAATCATTATTGATGAGCAAGAGCAGCAAATGAGACAGAAAAAAGAAAGTGAATTAATCGAGCAGTCGTATAAATTGTTAAGGCAAGATTATCACTTATTAAAGCAAAAATCAGAGTACCGAGCAACAGGAGGATATCAAACAGAGGAAGATTTTTTTCAAATCCCGGGGCGCGTTCTGCACATGGACGGTGACCCTGTGTATTTACGAAAATGCTTAAGCATGTATGAGCGAATTGGCGTCCCGGTACATGGAATATATTGCGAAGAAAAGGAAATGCCAGAAAGGGTTGGGGAGCTTATCGACCGAATTCGTCCTGATATTTTAGTGATCACAGGACATGACTCTTATTCGAAATCGAAAGGAAAAGCGACGGATTTAAAGGCATATCGTCACTCGCGATATTTTGTGCAGACTGTGAAAGAAGCGCGCAAAAGAATACCTCATCTCGACCAGCTCGTCATTTTCGCAGGAGCTTGTCAATCGTATTTTGAATCGCTTATTCGCGCAGGCGCCAACTTCGCTAGTTCTCCAGCTCGGGTCAATATTCATGCCCTTGACCCTGTCTATATTGTTTCTAGGATTAGCTTTACTCCTTTTATTGAAACGGTTCATGTTTGGGATGTATTACGAAATACATTGACTGGTGAAAAAGGGCTCGGAGGCATAGAAACGAAAGGAGTCCTGCGCACAGGAATGCCATTTCGTCTAATTGAAAAAGAAAATCAGGAAGGTCGCTACGACGGGAGATAGTCGGGCGATCTTTTCTATGTTTGATACATAATTTTTCATAAACAGTATATAATATGCACAGAAATGAGAAAAATGTAGAAAAATACACATTGACATAAATAAAAAATGGTTGGTATAATTTTTATTTTTGATTTTTGAGTAATAATTTGTTATAATTAAATCAGTGAGGTGGAGGGCGAATGATGGCAAAAACTTTATCCGATATTAAGAAGGCGTTAGACTCTAACATCGGTAAACGCCTAACATTAAAAGCGAACGGTGGGCGAAGAAAAACCATTGAACGCTGCGGGATTCTTGCAGAAACGTATCCATCTGTCTTTGTCATTGAGCTTGATCAAGCGGAAAACGCATTCGAGCGTGTATCTTATAGCTATGCTGACGTGTTAACAGAAACAGTAAAATTAACCTTTTTAGATGACGATCATATGGTAATGGGCGGGCAGTAGACATTTGTTTGCTGCTTTTTGTTTTGTACTTTTCTTTATAAAGGAAACATAAAGATGCGTCTGTTTTTAAATAATAAAATTGTCGCGGTTTTTGAAAGGAGCTGCTTGCAATTGAGCAGACGTCGAGGAATGATGTCACAGCAGTTTAAGGAAGAGCTGGCCAAAGAGTTGGGATTTTACGATGTCGTTCAAAAAGAAGGCTGGGGAGCTATTCGCGCGAAAGATGCGGGAAATATGGTGAAATTAGCGATACAAATGGCGGAACGTCATTTGGCTGAGAGGACAAAGTAATCAAAATCACTAAAAATTATAACCGCGGCAGCCGAAGCTTAATGGCTTCGGTTTTTCTTTGACAAGGCTCTTGAAAGATTGCATAATGGAGTTCGTTGGTTTGTGGTAAAATGTTCGTATAAGTTTGAAGTGGATAAAGTAGGTGGAAAGTTTGAGACTATTGGTAAAAGCTCCGGCTAAAATCAATTTATCGTTAGATGTGCTACATAAACGGCCAGACGGATATCACGAAGTCAAAATGGTGATGACGACGATTGATCTTGCTGACCGAATCGAACTAGTCCCATTAGCCAGCGATACAATTAAAATTGTCTCACATAATCGATTTGTTCCTGACGATCATCGGAATTTAGCTTACCAAGCAGCAAAATTGCTGAAAGAAACGTTTGGAATTCGCAAGGGGGTCGCTATTTCAATTGCGAAAGCGATTCCGGTCGCTGCTGGTTTGGCTGGAGGAAGCAGTGATGCAGCAGCTACACTGCGAGGACTAAATAAACTTTGGAGACTGGGACTTACTCTCGATGAATTAGCCGAGCTTGGTGCAAAAATAGGTTCTGACGTATCGTTTTGCGTCTATGGCGGAACAGCCATTGCCACCGGACGAGGAGAAAAAATTGAACATATTCCTGCTCCTCCACCGTGCTGGGTCATTCTAGCAAAACCAGCCATCGGGGTTTCAACAGCCGAAGTGTATCGAAGTTTAAATGTCAACACGATTGAGCACCCTGATGTCGATGGAATGGTACAAGCCATTAAACACCAAGATTACGAAGGAATTTGTTCTCTTGTTGGAAATGTATTGGAAGATGTGACGTTAAAAAAATATCCAGAGGTAGCCCATATTAAAGAGCAAATGAAGCGTTTCGGGGCTGATGCGGTATTAATGAGCGGAAGCGGCCCGACGGTTTTTGGACTCGTCCAGTATGATTCACGATTGCAGCGCATTTATAACGGTTTAAGAGGTTTTTGTGACCAAGTCTTTACAGTGAGGTTATTAGGAGAGCGGAATACGCTTGATTAAATACGTACATTAATGTTATATTTACCATATAACATTCGGTTTTTTAGGGGGGTCGTTTATGAAATTAAGGCGCAGCAGCCGCTTAGTCGATATGACGCACTATCTCCTAGAACATCCCCATCAGCTGGTCCCGCTCACTTTTTTTGCTGAACGCTATCAGTCGGCCAAATCTTCCATTAGTGAGGATTTAGCGATTATTAAGCAAACATTTGAACAGCAAGGGATCGGAACATTGAAAACACTTTCAGGCGCGGCAGGCGGAGTTCAATATATTCCTAAAATCTCTGTTGATGAAGCCAAAGAGACGGTTCATTACTTATGTGAGCAGCTGGCAAATCCGGATCGATTGCTGCCCGGTGGGTATCTTTATATGACGGATATTCTTGGAGATCCGCGAATTGTCAATAAAATCGGCCAATTATATGCGTCTCTTTTTGCCGAACGGACCATTGATGTCGTTATGACCATTGCGACAAAGGGAATTCCGTTAGCTTATGCTGTAGCCCATTTTTTGAATGTGCCTGTGGTGATCGTGCGTCATGATAATAAAGTGACAGAAGGATCGATGGTTAGCATTAATTACGTATCTGGCTCGTCTAAACGCATTCAAACAATGGTATTGGCAAAACGCAGTTTAGCAGAGGGAACGAACGTATTAATTATCGATGATTTTATGAAAGCGGGCGGCACGATACATGGTATGACCAGTTTATTAAATGAGTTTAACGCTCGTTTGGCTGGAATCGGAGTGCTTGTCGAGTCAGAAGATATAAGTGAACGGCTTGTGGATGAATACGTTTCCTTAGTGAAGCTTTCTTCTGTTAATATAAAAGAGAAGCACATTGCTGTAAAAGAAGGAAACTATTTAAATTTTCTTGAATAAAAGAAAGGAGTCATACAAAGATGGAAAAAGTACAAACATCGAAAGCGCCTCAGGCGATTGGCCCATACTCCCAAGGAATCATTGTTAATAATATGTTCTACAGCTCAGGTCAAATTGCCTTGACACCAGAAGGAGAAATGGTGCAGGGAGATGTCAAAGAGCAAACTCATCAAGTGTTCAAAAATTTGAAGGCCGTTCTGGAAGCAGCAGGAGCATCACTTGAAACAGTTGTAAAAACAACCGTTTTCTTAAAAAGCATGGACGATTTTGCAGCTGTGAATGAAGTATATGGCCAGTATTTTAATGAGCATAAACCAGCGCGTTCTTGCGTAGCAGTGGCTCAGCTGCCAAAAGACGCACTTGTTGAAATTGAAGTGATTGCTTTAGTGAAATAAGTTTAGCGATATCCCAACTATAAGATACTTGTTGGTGGGTGCCCGGTCACGCCAAAGCGTGACCGGGCACCCACTTGCCTTCCGTTCGAGGCTTTTTACAGATATAGATACGGTCCGTTCATCATTTATGAGGCGCAAGAATAACAAGCAAATCCATTTTATCAGGCCCCACGAGTGAATAATAGCTTTTCTATTCCCCTTTTTCCTTATTAGATTTTCCCGCATATCTTCATTCGACAGCATCGGCTAGAATAAATACTTATTTTGACAAAAACAGGTCATTTTATCTATTTTTTATGAAATTTTTTAAATTAAAAGAAGGAAATGCGAGATGAATGTGGAATAAATTAACCAAGTTCTTATATAGGGAAAAGGTGGTGAGCAGAATGGAAGTAACCGACGTTAGATTACGCCGCGTGAATACCGAAGGACGTATGAGAGCGATTGCTTCTATTACGCTGGATAACGAATTTGTGGTGCATGATATTCGCGTAATTGATGGCAATAACGGCTTGTTTGTGGCTATGCCAAGCAAGCGTACTCCTGACGGGGAGTTTCGCGACATCGCACATCCAATTAATTCCACAACTCGTGGAAAAATTCAAGAAGCAGTATTAGCTGAGTATCACCGTTTAGGGGAACTTGAAGAAGAGTTAGAAGAAGCCGGTGCTTCTTAAATAAAAAAAGCCTGTTCTGTGCAACAGGCTTTTTTTATTTTCTGGTAAAATGGAATGTTTCCTTGAAATACATAGCTAATTAGGATATATTCAATTATGGATAAAAAGGTAATTGGAGGCCCTGTTTATGGTAAAACGATACGCGATAATATTGGCGGCGGGACAGGGAACAAGAATGAAATCAAACCTATATAAAGTCTTACATCCTGTCTGCGGCAAGCCAATGGTTCAGCATGTAGTCGATCAAGTATCGCGGCTTGATCTTGAGAAGTTAATTACCGTAGTTGGATTTGGTGCGGAACAAGTAAAAAAACAAATCAGTGATAAAAGCGAATTTGCTCTCCAAGAAAAGCAGCTAGGGACTGCTCATGCTGTTATGCAAGCTTCTCCTTACTTGAAAGGACTGGAAGGTGTAACACTTGTTGTGTGCGGTGATACCCCACTCATCACGGCTGAAACGATGAAAGCGCTATTAGAGCATCATCTTTCAACCAAGGCTAAAGCGACGATTTTAACGGCAATTGCAGAAAATCCTAGCGGATATGGCCGGATTGTCCGAAATGATGAAGGAAGCGTAGAAAAAATTGTAGAGCATAAAGATGCTACAGAAGAGGAACGGTCTATTCAAGAGATTAATACAGGAACGTATTGTTTCGATAACAAAGCATTGTTTGAAGCGCTTACAAATGTATCGAATCAGAATGTTCAAGGCGAGTATTATTTAACTGATGTGATTGAAATTTTAAGAAAAAAAGGCGAAATCATTTCTGCTTATCAGTCCCCTTCGTTTGAGGAAACAATAGGGATCAACGACCGCATTGCCCTTTCTCAAGCTGAGGCGATTATGCGCAAACGGATTAACTATGCGCATATGACCAATGGCGTGACAATTATTGATCCAGAGCATACCTATATATCACCAGAAGCGGAAATTGGACGTGACACCATCATTTATCCTGGTACGATCATTGAAGGAAAAACAACGATTGGAAAAGAGTGTATCATTGGCCCTCATTCTGAAATTAAAGATTGTTCGATTGGCGATGGCACGACGGTTCGTCACTCTGTTGCCCATGACAGTGAAATTGGACATCAAGTAACGATTGGTCCCTTTGCTCATATTCGTCCATCGTCTCAAATCGGCGATGATGTTCGGATTGGCAATTTTGTTGAAATTAAAAAATCCACCTTTGGCAAAGGCAGCAAAGCTTCGCATTTAAGCTACATTGGCGACGCTGAGGTCGGGGAAGATGTCAATTTAGGCTGCGGTTCTATCACAGTGAACTATGATGGAAAGCATAAATATTTAACCAAAATTGAAGATGGCGCATTTATCGGCTGTAATGCTAACTTGATTGCTCCAGTGACCATTGGCAAAGGCGCTTATGTAGCTGCTGGCTCTACCATTACAGATGATGTCCCGGGAAATGCTTTATCGATTGCTCGCGCCCGCCAGGTTAATAAAGAAAATTATGTGGATCGCCTTAACTTCAAGAAAAATTCCTGATGGAGGTTTATCATGTCTCAATATCTTGATTCCAGTCTAAAATTATTTTCGTTAAATTCGAATATGAAGCTGGCAGAGGAAATTGCTCAAGTGATTGGGGTACAATTGGGAAAATGCTCTGTATCCCGATTCAGTGATGGAGAAATTCAAATCAACATTGAGGAGAGCATTCGCGGCGGAGATGTATTTGTTATCCAATCGACCAGCGCCCCTGTCAATGAACATTTAATGGAGCTTTTAATTATGATTGATGCACTGAAGCGGGCGTCAGCCAAAACGATTAATATCGTTATGCCTTACTATGGATATGCTAGACAAGATCGTAAAGCGCGTTCTCGCGAGCCGATTACAGCTAAGCTGGTTGCGAATCTGCTAGAAACGGCGGGGGCTTCTCGCGTGATTACGCTTGATCTCCATGCTCCACAAATTCAAGGATTTTTCGATGTTCCAATCGACCATTTAATGGGTGTGCCAATTTTAGCGGACTATTTTAAAAACAAAAATCTTCAAGACATCGTGATCGTATCCCCAGACCATGGAGGAGTAACACGGGCCCGTCGGTTAGCTGATCGGTTAAAAGCTCCGATTGCGATTATTGATAAACGCCGCCCTAAACCAAACGTTGCTGAAGTTATGAATATCGTCGGACAAGTGGAAGGCAAAACGGCCATTCTCATTGACGATATTATTGATACCGCTGGAACGATAACATTGGCGGCCAATGCACTTGTAGAAAATGGAGCTAGTGAAGTATATGCGTGTTGTACGCATCCGGTACTTTCAGGTCCAGCGATTGAGAGAATTCAAAATTCAAAAATTAAAGAGCTTGTTGTGACAAATTCGATTGTTCTTCCAGAAGAAAAGAAAATTGATAAAATTGTAGAACTATCAGTAGCCCCGTTGATTGCCGAAGCGATTATTCGTATTTATGAAATGCAATCGATTAGTGCCTTGTTTGATTGAGAAAACTAGATGTTTAAATCTTCCTGTTTTAGGACAAAGTAATTCGTAGAGTCTTTAAACAGGAGGAGGATGACGCATGGCTGTGCTCGAAGCGAAAGAGCGTACAGAAGGGCAAGGCTTTGGATTGCGCAAAATCCGATTACAAGGAAATATTCCTGGAGTACTTTACGGAAAAAATGTGAAAAATCGTGTCGTTTATATGAATGCGGCAGATTTTTTGAAAACCGTTCGCGAAGCAGGACGAAATGGCTTAATCACGTTAAAGGTAAATGGTGAAAGTCATTCTGCGTTGTTACGTGATATTCAAAAAGATCCGATTCGCAATGAGATTATTCACGTCGATTTTCAAGTCGTTGATATGTCAACAGAGGTTGATGTGGCTGTTAATGTACATTTAGTTGGTAATGCAGCTGGCGTGAAAGATGGCGGTGTATTACAGCAGTCTTTACATCAGCTGTCGATTCGGGCGTTGCCAGCCAACATCCCTTCCTCAATTGATATTGACATTTCCTCATTACAGGTTGGTGAAACCATTACAGTGGGCGATGTGCAAACAGGTGGGATGTACGAAATCAATCATGAGTCGGAAGAAGTGATTGCCTCGATTTTACCGCCTAAGCAGGAAGAGGAAATTCATAGCGGCGAACAACAGGAACCAGGTCACCCGGAAGCTGAAGAGGGAAGAGAAACTACGCCTGAATCATGATGACAGACGTAACCGTATTTCGGTTACGTCTTTTGTGATAATATTTGACGTAGGGTTGTGTGTCTGTTTTGCGGCCGAATGTTGATCTGCACTTTTGGCTGTTGGTTTTCCTGTTATGATATCCGCAGCAAAAAGTGAAAATTTTACGTTCGCCATCCCGATGACAGCCGTCACGGGCTTTGTGTTCGTGTGTCCAGATGCTGGGGTAGCGTTGACACATTCCATGAGAACGATATCGTGACAAGGGATTACACCAAGAAAATGAAAAGATCGAAAGAACGTGTCATATAGAGAGGAGATAAAGGCATTGAAGTTACTGGTCGGTCTAGGAAATCCGGGGAGAGAATATGAACAGACAAGACATAATGTCGGATTTATGGTCATCGATGAGCTTGCGAAAAGATGGAATCTTTCATACAATCAAACTAAATTTAATGGGCTGTTTTCATCACACATGGTAGGAACAGAAAAAGTCATATTATGTAAGCCGCTAACATATATGAATTTATCAGGTGAGTGTGTTCGCCCGTTGATGGATTATTTTAAAATGGATATAGATGATTTATTGGTTATCTATGATGATTTAGATCTGCCAGTAGGAAAAATTCGTTTACGGGTAAAAGGAAGCGCCGGAGGTCATAACGGGATTAAATCGTTAATCCATCATTTAGGCACAGATCAATTTAAACGGATCCGCATTGGTATTGGCCGTCCACAAAACGGTCAAAAAGTAACCGATTACGTATTAGGACGGTTTATAAGCGAGGAACAACCGGATATTCAGCATGCTATCATGCGTGCGGCTGACGCTTGCGAAAAATTTATGACCGAACCTTTTTTGCAAGTGATGAATGAATTTAATGCATGAATAAAATCCTCCTAAATGGTAAAAAATGAATGTGAGCAAGAGACCGTTAGGAGGTTATCCATATGGCATTACACTATTATTGTCGGCATTGTGGAGTAAAAATAGGAACGATCAGTCAAGTGCCGATATATAGTGAACAACTGGGCTTTCACCATTTAACAGAAGAAGAGCGATTAGATATGATCTCCTATCTTCCAAACGGGGAAATTCATGTAAAAACGATTTGTGAAGATTGCTATGAGGCGCTTGAGAGAAATCCGGAACTGCATCAATGCGAAAAA
Source organism: Anoxybacillus sp. UARK-01 (assembly GCF_002075365.1). Lineage (NCBI taxonomy): Bacteria > Bacillati > Bacillota > Bacilli > Caryophanales > Anoxybacillaceae > Anoxybacillus > Anoxybacillus sp. UARK-01. The sequence continues at coordinate 15,239 of NZ_NASY01000022.1, forward strand.
TTTATTCAGTAGATCGCTTTGGGTGACCAAAGCATTTTTGCATTTATTGCTTTGCGAGAGGAGGGAGAGCAAGGTGCGTTCGTTGCATCATTATTTTATCGAAAACCAAGATATTCAATCGATCATGAAAGGAATTGAGGCGGGGTTAAAAGAGCAGCTTATAACAGGATTATCTGGCTCTGCTCGATCCGTATTTTTATCTGCTCTTTATAAAGAAACAGCAAGACCGCTTCTTATTGTTGCTCATAACCTATTTCAAGCGCAAAAAATATATGATGATCTTGTTCAAATTTTAGGATCAGAGGAAGTGTTTCTGTATCCAGTTAATGAAATGATTGCCGCAGAAATGGCCATTGCTAGCCCGGAACTAAAGGCTCAGCGTTTAGAGGTCATGAATTATTGGTCAGAGCAAAAAAGAGGAATTGTGATTGCTCCTGTTGCTGGGGTGCGGCGTTTATTGCCGCCAAAGTCGTTATGGAAAGAAAATTTACTGAAAATTACTGTGGAGCAAGAATTCGATATTGAAGCTTATAAACATCGTTTTGTTCAAATGGGATATAAGCGTGTATCCGTTGTATCAACCCCGGGAGAATTTAGCATCCGCGGTGGTATTATTGATATTTATCCGTTAACAGCTGAATTGCCATACCGAATGGAATTATTTGATACAGAGGTAGAATCGATTCGAACATTTACGGTTGACGATCAACGCTCTCATGAGGAAGTGCAGCAAGTTTTAATCGGACCTGTAAATGAGACACTTGTATATGGGGATGCACTGCAGCAAGGAATCAAGCGCATTGAGATGGGATTAAAAGAAAGTATTCAAAAGGTCAAAGATGAAAAAACGAAGCAGCTGCTATTGGAGCATATTTCATATGAGCTCGAGCGTTTGAAGCAAGGGCAAGAAATTGAGCAGCCATATAAATATTCGGCACTTTTTTATGAGCAGCCTGCTAGTTTGCTAGATTATCTGCCAGAAAACGGTTTGTTGTTGCTTGATGAGGTGAGCCGGCTGCAAGAAACGTCAGAAAATTTAGATGAAGAGGAAGCAGAGTGGCAGACAAGTTTACTTGCAGAGGGTAAAACGATTCATACTGCTTTTGTTTCTCACTCATTTTCTGATCTATTGCAGAAAAACAAAAGGCCGATTTTATATTTATCGCTCTTTTTACGGCATGTTCCGCACACCCATCCGCAAAATATCGTCAATATTTCCTGCAAGCAAATGCAAAATTTTCATGGACAAATGCCGTTGCTAAAGGCGGAGCTAGAAAGATGGAAAAAGGCGAAATACGCCATCGTTTTTTTAGCTGCGAATGCAGAACGAATGCGAAAATTACAATCTGTTTTGGAAGATTATGAGATGGATGCTTCTCCTTTGCCTGGAGGAGCGTTGCCGATGCATGGCAAGATCCAGATTATTCAAGGAGACTTGGGCACTGGTTTTGAGTTGCCGATGCAAAAACTGGCGGTCATTACTGAAGAAGAACTATTTAAAAAGCGGGTAAAAAAACCAGCTCGCCGACAGAAATTATCAAATGCAGAGCGAATTAAAAGCTATTCAGAGCTGCAAGTAGGAGATTATGTAGTCCATGTCAATCATGGGATTGGTAAATACTTAGGCATCGAGACGTTAGAAATCAATGGGATTCATAAAGACTATATTCATATTCAATATCAAGGGAGCGATACGCTCTATGTTCCTGTTGATCAAATCGATCAGGTGCAAAAATATGTAGGCTCAGAGGGAAAAGAACCGAAAATTTATAAATTGGGCGGTTCGGAATGGAAAAAGGTAAAGAAAAAGGTTGAGTCGTCTGTTCAAGATATTGCGGAAGACTTAATTAAACTTTATGCAGAGCGGGAAGCAAGCAAGGGATACGCGTTTTCTCCAGATACGGAAATGCAGCGCGAATTTGAAGCAGCCTTTCCTTATCAAGAAACAGATGATCAGCTGCGTTCTATTGAGGAAATTAAACGGGATATGGAAAGCGAAAAGCCGATGGATCGTTTATTATGCGGCGATGTCGGCTACGGAAAAACAGAAGTGGCCCTTCGCGCAGCCTTTAAAGCGATTATGGATGGAAAGCAAGTAGCTTTTTTAGTTCCAACCACTATTTTGGCCCAGCAGCATTATGAAACGATTCGAGAGCGGTTTCAAGGATATCCGATTGAAATTGGCCTGCTTAATCGTTTTCGGACAAGGAAGCAGCAATCAGAGACGATCCAAGGATTGAAAAATGGCACAGTTGACATTGTGATTGGCACCCATCGATTATTATCGAGGGATGTAGCCTTTAAAGACTTAGGGCTGCTCATTATTGATGAAGAGCAGCGGTTTGGTGTAAGCCATAAAGAGAAAATTAAACAGCTAAAAGCGAATATTGATGTGCTAACATTGACTGCAACGCCGATTCCTAGAACATTGCATATGTCCATGATTGGCGTGCGTGATTTATCCATTATTGAGACTCCGCCGGAAAATCGTTTTCCTGTACAGACGTATGTGATGGAACATACGCCAGAGCTAATTCGCGAGGCCATTGAGCGAGAGCTTGCCAGAGATGGGCAAGTATTTGTCTTGTACAACCGCATTGAAGATATTGATATAAGAGCGGAAGAGATCTCGATGCTTGTACCCGACGCTCGTGTCACATATGCGCACGGGAGAATGAGCGAGAACGAACTGGAATCTGTGCTTCTTGCATTTTTAGAGGGACAATACGATGTGCTAGTGACGACGACAATTATTGAAACAGGCGTTGATATACCAAGCGTTAATACATTGATTGTATATGAGGCAGATAAAATGGGGCTATCCCAGCTTTATCAGTTAAGAGGACGCGTTGGCCGTTCAAATCGGGTAGCGTATGCCTATTTTACGTATCGAAAGGATAAAGTATTAAATGAGGTTGCTGAGAAACGGCTGCAGGCAATTAAAGAATTTACAGAGCTCGGATCGGGATTTAAAATTGCCATGCGTGATTTATCCATTCGTGGAGCCGGAAATATACTGGGAGCTGAGCAGCATGGATTTATTGACTCGGTTGGTTTTGACTTGTATTCACAAATGCTGAAAGAAGCGATTGAAAAACGAAGAGGAGTGGAGCAAGAAGAAAAGCCAGCTGATGTGGAAATCGATATCGAAATTGATGCTTATATTCCTGATACGTATATTTCTGATGGCTTGCAAAAAATTGATATGTATAAACGCTTTAAAGCGATCAGCACCCTAGAAGAGTTGGAGGAGCTTCGCGAAGAAATGTTGGATCGTTTTGGAGAATATCCAGATGAGGTAGATTATTTATTCCAAATTGCTGAAATGAAGGTATATGCAAAACAAAATGGAGTCGAGTCCATTAAACAGCATAAGCAACAAATTGATTTACTATTTAATGATCAGGCTTCTAAGGATGTACAAATCCAACGTTTATCGAAAATAGGAAACAGATATGGACGAATATTTGGATTTGGCATGGAAGGTCCAAAGCTAAAAATTGTGCTGTATGTAAAGGGGCTAAAGCCTCAGGAATGGCTTGTCATCTTATATGAAACCTTAAAAGAGTTAGTATATGAGAAAGACGGAAAATCGGTGACAGCTTAAGCATCCCATGTTTACCCGTGGTGTCAGATACAATTGGTTTATTTGTTGTCCTTGTGCTGTATAAATATCAACGAACGTTATCTACAAAAATCCGAAGCCGGAAGAAAAGTCACCGACCTGTCTCGGGGACGCCAAAACCAACCAACAAGCCGCTTCCAGATAAATTCATTTATCTGGAAGCGGTTTTATTGGGTTGTCCGATCATTCCAATCGGATCATCCCTTGTTCGCATGGGACAAATGTTGATGTATCAAGATGTATCTATAATAGTAGTTGAGCATAATGCTTACCTAGCATCATGGGGATCTCATGTTTATTTTTTAGGAATGTTGTCGATCATGGAGGTTGGGGAATTTTATCTAAAATTGAAAAAATCACTTTCATCGTGTATAGAAGTTGGGTTGTGAAGGATACTAATCACAACAATGGTGAATTCTTCAACGAAGGATTCATCGATGTAATTTTTAAATTTAGATGAAAGTGAGGCATCAATAGATGAAAGCAACTGGTATTGTTCGTCGAATTGATGATTTAGGACGCGTTGTCATTCCAAAAGAAATTCGCAGAACGTTGCGTATTCGAGAAGGAGATCCGCTCGAAATATTCGTTGATCGTGATGGTGAGGTTATATTAAAAAAATATTCGCCTATTAGCGAGCTTGGTGATTTTGCGAAAGAATATGCAGAGGCATTGTTTGACAGCTTAGGTCATCCGGTTTTAATTTGTGACCGAGATACCTTTATCGCCGTAGCTGGTGTGTCGAAAAAAGAATTTCTCAATAAAGGTGTAAGCTCTCTTATTGAGAAAGCAATGGAGGAGCGCCAGTCTGTGATCCATACAGAAGAGAGTGAAGTGGAGCTTGTCGATGGCCATGAGGAACGATTGAAATCATATACAATCGGACCGATTGTGGCGAACGGGGATCCAATTGGAGCTGTTGTCATTTTATCAAAAGACAAAACGATTGGCGAAGTAGAGCACAAATCAGCGGAAACTGCTGCAAGCTTTTTAGCGCGGCAAATGGAGCAATAATGAAATAAAGTGGATTACTTAACAAACGATATCGCTATATTTTGAGCGGTAACACGTGAATGGCCTCCGCTCGCATGTCTAAAGCAGGCAAATGTTATAACGGCTATCAATGTCGACCTGCTTGCTATTGGGTTATCGTTTACGGGGTATGCTAAAAAGAGCGCCTGAGATTTTAAAACAGAATGGACGCCTAATAAAATGTTATCCCCTTAAGGAATGTTTGTACTTTATGCAACGAGCTTTGAGGCGAGCGGGCTGTTTTGAATAAACAGCATTCTATTCCTTCAGAAAGGCAGCTGCTATGCTGTCTTTTTCTTTTTGCGTTATAATGGCAAGGGCTAGCTTTTAGAGTGTTGGAAGGTGAAGCGAAATGGCTATAAATGGTGAATCGCGAAATGCAAGCATATGGCGCGGAGCTACTGTTTTGGCTATTGCAGCCGTTGTAACGAAAATATTGAGCGCTTTTTACCGTATCCCTTATCAAAATATTGTAGGCGATATCGGTTTCTACATTTATCAGCAGGTTTATCCGATTTATGCAATGGTTATAGCTTTAGCTACATACGGCTATCCCGTTGTCATCTCTAAACTTGTAGCGGAGCAAGCAGAAGAAAAAAATGAAGCGGGAATTCGCTATGTTTTGCAAGTCTCATTCTGGTTTTTAGCTGTTATGGGCCTGCTTTGCTTCGGTGTGTTGTACGTAGGGGGAGGGTGGATTGCGCAATGGATGGGAGATGAAAAGTTGACACCGCTGATTCGTACCATTTCTTTCTCATTTTTACTCCTGCCCTTTCTTTCCGTATTACGCGGTTATTTCCAAGGAAAAAATGAGATGATGCCAACGGCTCTGTCACAAGTAGCAGAGCAATCCGTGCGAGTAGCCACGATTATCATCTGTTCATATCTTTTAGTGAAAACGGGACATACCATGTATGAAGCTGGAACAGGTGCTATTTTTGGATCGTTGACGGGAGGGTTTGCAGCGCTTTTGCTTTTAAGTGCGTATTGGCTGCGCAGCGCACGTTCACTGTATTTCTACGAAGCTTCGAGGCTGTCTGCTCAAAGTGTTATTCGGTATTTATTTGTACAAGGATTGACGATCTGTATAGCCAATATGGCACTAACGCTTACTCAACTTGCTGATGCGATGTCGTTATTATCATTGTTAATGGAAAAAGGAATAGAGGAGCAGGCTGCGAAAGCATTTAAAGGAGTATATGATCGCGGTCAGCCGCTTGTGCAGCTAGGAACCGTTGTTGCGACATCGTTCTCATTAACGCTTGTGCCGCTCATTGCAGGAGCGAAAAAACGCGGGGACGAGACATTTATTTTAGAAAAAATAGACGTCACCTTGCGGGTTGCTCTTGTTGTCGGTATCGGTGCGGCTTTTGGCTTGGCTGCGTTAATCCGCCCGGTCAACATCATGCTGTTCAAAAATGATGCCGGCTCTTGGCCATTAGCTATTTTATCGCTATCTATTTTTTTTACCACGATGTCTCTTACAGCTTCCGCCCTTTTACAAGGGATTGGATATGAGCAATTTGCCGTCATTGGCGTACTCATTGCGTTTATTAGTAAGTGGTTGGGCAATCTTTGGTTTGTCCCTATGTTTGGAATTGCCGGAGCGTCATGGGCTACCTGGCTTTCATACATCGTGATGTTTTTGTTTCTGTATCAAGTATTACGAAAGAAGATAGGTGTTTGGTTTATTAAGAAGAAAGATGTATATGCTGTAATGAAAGCGGCGCTTATAATGGTGGTATCATTAAAACTATATATGTGGGGAACGCAGCTGTGGGGAGGAAGCCGGCTGGAAGCGACAGGTCAAGCATTGCTTGGCGTGCTGCTTGGAGGAAGCGTTTATATTATAATGATTTTAAGAGGAAAGCTTTTCTCTCCAAAAGAGATTGCTTTATTTCCTTTTGGAGAAAAATTACGCATATTTCTTGGCAAAATAGGTGATGAAAAGTGAATACGATTTTTATTTTTGGCTTGGGTGCGGGAGATATAGATCAATTGCCGCTTGGCATTTACCGTCAATTAAAAACGGCTTCTCCACTTTTTTTGCGCACAAAAGAGCATCCGGTTGTACAAGCACTTATTGATGAAGGGGTCTCGGCCACCTCTTTTGATGAGTTATATCAAACATATGAAACGTTTGAAGAAGTATATGAAGCGATTGTTCGTGTACTGTTGGACAAAGCGCAAACGAGCGATGTATATTATGCGGTACCTGGACACCCTCTCGTAGCAGAAAAAACGGTACAGCTTTTATTAGAGGCTGAACAAAAGCAGCAATGCCGGGTGGTGGTTTCAGGGGGCCAAAGCTTTTTGGATCCGCTGTTTGCCGCTGTGAAAATCGATCCAATTGAAGGCTTTCAGCTTCTGGATGCAACATCGTTTCAGCAAGAGGAGTGGCAGTTAACGAATCACGTTGTTTTTTGTCAAGTATATGATTCATTCATTGCTTCTGAAGTGAAACTCACATTAATGGAACAACTGCCAGATGATTATCCTGTTTATGTGGTGACAGCGGCAGGGACGGCAGCAGAAAAAGTGATTCAAATTCCTTTATATGAGCTGGATCGTGTTACGGAGCTGAACAATTTAACGAGCGTCTACGTTCCGCCTGTGAGGGAAGAAAAGTGGCTGTATCATCGTTTTGAGAAATTGCGTCATGTCATTGCTACACTCCGCGGACCAAATGGCTGTCCATGGGATCGTAAGCAGACGCACGAATCATTAAAAAAATATTTGCTAGAAGAAGCATATGAACTGTTTGATGCTATTGATATGCAGGACGATGACGGCATCATTGAAGAATTGGGAGATGTTTTATTGCAAGTGATGCTGCATGCGCAAATTGGTGAGGATGAGGGTCTTTTTTCCATATTTGATGTCATCAAAGGAATTACGGAGAAAATGATTCGCCGCCATCCTCATGTATTTGGAGACATAGAGGTACAAAATGCAGAGGAAGTTTTGCAAAATTGGCAGCTGATTAAGGAAAAAGAAAAACAAGACCGTTCTGTATCGTTGCTTGACCAAGTGCCGAAAAGTTTATCAAGCCTTCTAAAGGCTTATGAATTTCAAGCAAAAGCAGCAAAAGTCGGCTTTGATTGGGATGACGTAAAACCGATGTGGGAGAAAGTAGAAGAAGAAATGCAAGAATTTAAACAGGAGCTTTTGCAAGGACACCAAGATGTGAAAAAGCAAATGAATGAGTTCGGAGATCTATTGTTTGCTCTTGTCAACATCGCTCGTTATTATAAGATCAATCCGGAAGAGGCGTTACAGGCAACAAATATGAAATTTTACCGTCGTTTTTCTTATATTGAAGAGCAGGTGAAGACGCGCGGCTTGCGCATGGAGGCACTATCTCTACAAGAGCTTGATCAATGGTGGGAGGAAGCAAAGGAGAAAGGTCTATAAAAGGAGGAAGGCTAATGCGGCTTGATAAGTTTTTGAAGGTATCACGCCTTATTAAAAGGCGGACATTAGCGAAAGAAGTGGCAGAGCAAGGGCGTATCGCGATCAACGATACCATTGCAAAGGCTAGCTCAACAGTGAAAATAGGGGATGAAGTGACGATTCAATTTGGACAGAAAAAATTGACTGTTAAAATTACTGATTTAAAAGAAACGACAAAAAAAGAAGAAGCGTCGCAGCTTTATGAAATTATAAAGGAAGAGCGTATCGAAGAGGAACTCCCACAAAATGAATGATGACAGCTTGTTCTAAAATGTCCCTCGCATTCATACATATGGTACAAATGTGAGATGATTGCGGGGGATGAATATGAGCCAACATTACGAAGGAATGAACAATAAAGGAGCTGTGCAAGAGCATGATGTGGTGATGCGGGGGCGCCGGCTTTTAGATATTACGGGTGTCAAGCAGGTAGAAAGCTTTGACAGCGAAGAGTTTTTGTTGGAAACAGTGATGGGATTTTTGTCTATTCGGGGACAAAACTTGCAAATGAAAAACTTAGATGTTGATAAAGGAATTGTTTCCATCAAGGGGAAAATTTTCGATTTGATTTATTTAGATGAACATCATCAGGAGAAAGCTAAAGGATTCTTTAGCAAGTTGTTCAAATGAGTGTAACCACTCAACTCGAAACGATGCTTGCTATGATTGGAATGGGCGGCTGGCTCGGCCTGTCGATCGACACATATAGCCGCTTTTTACAACGCCGGAAGCGGGCTCGTTTCATCGTTTTTATTAATGATGTTTTATTCTGGCTCCTCCAGGGTCTCATTATTTTTTATGTATTGCTGCTTGTCAATGAAGGGGAACTGCGAGTTTATATTTTTTTAGCTATTTTATGTGGTTATGCCGCTTATCAAAGCTTGTTGCGCAGCCTATATTTGCGGCTATTAGAAATGTTAATTCGCTTTTTTACAGCATTGTTCCGCTTTTTTGTCAGGACATGCTATTATATAGTGGTTCGCCCTATACAAGGGCTTCTGCATCTATTACTGCTGCTTTTGCTTGTGATATGGAAATTGATTCTTTCGACATGTAAACTGCTCTATCGTTGTGTTATTTTTTTGCTAATGCCTGTTTTTTGGCTGATAAAATGGCTTTGGATGATGGTTCCGCTTAAACAAAGAGAGACAATAGCTAAATTTTTTGATTGGGCGGCAGGAGTTGTGCAAAGAGTCAAGAATATCATCATAAAAAGGAGCTCTAAATTCCGAAAATAGGAGTGGAGGTATAAAATGTGAGTGCTTTACATAAAAACAATGTGACAAAGCTTCATTCTTCATATGCTCTAGCACACGAAGAAAAAGAAAGGAAAACGGCAAAAAGACGGCGTATGGTTGTTATTCGTTTTGCTTTTTTATGTGCGGTGCTCATGGCGCTGTCCACTGTATTTTTATATTCTCTCCACTCTCAGTCCGCCGATATTGAGGCGAAGGTAAAAGAGCAGCAGAAGCTCGAGAAACAATTAAAAGCGTTGGAGAAGCAGCAAAAGCAATTGGAGGACGAAATTAAAAAGCTGCATGACGATGACTATATTGCGGAACTGGCCAGAAAAAAGTATTATTTATCAAAAGAAGGGGAAATCATATTTGCTGTTCCGAAAAAATAATCAGCGAATCCCTCAAGACATGGGCATTGAGCTTATTGACACCTGTTTTTCGCATTCGTTATAATAAAGAAAATAATTTTTACTTTTTTAATGATTAAGGAGGAGCACTTTTTTTATGTCAATTGAAGTAGGCAGCAAGTTACAAGGCAAAGTAACGGGAATTACAAAATTCGGAGCGTTTGTGGAGCTGCCAGACGGCGTAACAGGCTTGGTGCATATTAGCGAAGTAGCCGATAATTATGTAAAAGATATTAATGATCATCTTAAAGTCGGCGATGTGGTAGATGTCAGAGTCATTAATGTTGAAAAAGACGGAAAAATCGGCTTGTCGATTAAAAAGGCAAAAGAATCGCAGTCTTCACAGCGCCCGCGTACGAAAGTGAATGATCGTGCCACAAAAGAGAGTTTCGAACAAAAAATCAGCCGCTTTTTAAAAGAAAGCGAAGATCGTTTAGCCTCTCTAAAACGTCATACTGAATCAAAACGAGGAGGTCGTGGCGCGAGACGCGGTTGACTTGCTGCTGAATTACCATAATAATCGGGCAGATAAGTAAATGGTGAACGTATAGAAGCATCCAGCTGATGGATGCTTTTTCTATGTCGCATCTGATGATGGTCATACAAACTCAAGCGGCTGACGTGTGTAAATGTCGCTCGTTTTGTCAAAGAATACAGGGATCGTCATGCGATAGACAGCGATGCTTGTTATGTAAGTACAGGCAAGGCAGAACGGTGGCCATATTCCTTTTTACATTCAAAAATAGATAAAAAAATGTTGACAAAAGAAAAATAGAAAATTAAAATTATAATTGTCGTTATATGGCGGCGTAGCTCAGCTGGCTAGAGCGTACGGTTCATACCCGTGAGGTCGGGGGTTCGATTCCCTCCGCCGCTATCATAAAAATAAGGCCCGTTGGTCAAGTGGTTAAGACACCGCCCTTTCACGGCGGTAACACGGGTTCGAATCCCGTACGGGTCACTACAGGAGGATGCTTCCTAGCAATAGGAAGCATCCTTTTTTATTTTTTTCAAACAAGGCAGAGCCTGTATCATTATGGCAAGTGAGCATGAAATTCGTCGAACAGTTTTTTATACAGCGTTCCTTTTTTGACAAATTTTTGATAATTCAGGAGATATAATAGGGCTAATAGAAAAAACAAAGGAGTGGTTCGGAAGTGGAAAGAATTGAAAGTCGTTTAATCAACCAAATTTCAGAGGTGCCGCTTAACAACACACCAGCTATTTTCTCACGTTGGACGAAGCATTTGAAATTAAGGTTAGGGCATTTGTTTATTCATAAAGGATTTCTATTATTAGTCATTGGTTTTTTGCTTGGGCGCGCGCTCATTTTATCAAAGCTGATTCCATTTGCTTTGCCATTTTTTGTGTCTGTTTATATGATGCGCCGTGAAAAAGCAGGGTTAGCATTTATTGCTTTAGTAGCAGGATCACTAACGGTATCGTTTGAAACGGCGCTGTTTGTTTTGGGAGGGATGGTTAGCTTTTTGCTGCTCTATCCATTCATTAAGAAATTTTTTGATGAATCACTGAAAACGCTCCCTGTTGTTGTATTTTGTCTCTCTTTTTCTACAAAATTGGCGGTTATTTACCTTTTATCGGGTACACCGACAATGTACGAAAATATCATGGCTTTGATTGAAGCTGGTCTTGGGTTTGTCCTTACTCTGATTTTTCTGCAAAGCATTCCTCTGTTAACAATGCAAAAATATAAGCAATCATTAAGGTCTGAGGAAATTATTTCTCTCGTTATTTTACTTGCTTCGATGCTAACAGGTACGATTGGCTGGCAGCTATCTGATTTATCTGCTGAGTATATTTTATCCCGTTATCTCGTATTACTATTTGCTTTTGTGGCAGGTACAACAGTTGGTTCGACAGTAGGAGTAGTAACAGGACTGATTTTAAGCTTAGCGAATGTGGACAATTTATATGAAATGGGATTGCTTGCATTTGCTGGGCTTTTAGGCGGCTTATTGAAAGAAGGCAAGAAAATTGGTGCGGCTTTTGGAATGCTTGTTGCTACTTTATTGATCGGATTGTATGGAAACGGAAAAATGGATGTCGTTCCAACCATATTGGAATCTTGCGTTGCGACATTGTTGTTTCTGCTTACTCCTAGCTCGTTAATAGAAAAGGTAGCCAAGTATGTACCTGGCACTGTCGAGTATATGAATGAACAACAGCAATATGTACGGAAAGTGCGCGATGTGACTGCTCAGAGAGTTTCGCAATTTTCCCGTGTGTTTCAGGCATTGGCTAACAGCTTTTCTAGCGATCGGCTTCTTTCAGATCATGAATATAGCGAAAAAGAGGTTGACTATTTCCTTAGCAATATTGCTGAGAAAACATGCCAAACATGCTTTAGGAAAGAACAATGCTGGTCTCAACAGTTTGATACAACATATGATTATATGAAACAGATTATGACAGAGGCTGAGACAGGAAATCTCATGCAAAACCATAAACTTTTGCGTGAATGGGATCGCTACTGCATGAAGGCCAAAAAAATGGTTGAAGTGATGGAAAAGGATGTTGCGATTTATCAAGCTAATCAAAAACTGCGAAAGCAAATTCAAGAGAGCCGCAAGCTTGTGGCTGAACAACTTATGGGAGTTTCGCAAGTTATGGAAGATTTCGCTAAAGAGATTCAACGGGAGCGCGAAAATCATTATTTACAGGAGGAACAAATTTTCCACGCGTTGCAGGAGTTTGGCATCGAGGTGGGGCATGTTGATATTTATAGTTTGGAAAAAGGAAATATTGATATTGAGATGAGCATTCCATATTGCGAGGGGCGAGGGGAATGTGAAAAATTAATCGCGCCGATGCTTTCTGATATTTTAGATGAAACCATTGTTGTCAAAAGAGAGGAGTGTGCCGCCTATCCAAATGGATATTGCCGTGTTGCATTCGGATCAACGAAAGCTTTTGTTGTCGAAACAGGGGTAGCGTTTGCAGCAAAAGGAGGGGGATTTGTTTCTGGTGATAGTTATTCCATGATTGAGCTTGGCGCAGGAAAATATGCGATTGCAATCAGCGATGGGATGGGGAATGGAGAAAGAGCGCATAATGAAAGCAATGAAACGCTTCGGTTATTGCAAAAAATTTTACAAACAGGTATTGATGAAACAGTAGCCATTAAGTCGATTAATTCGATTCTTTCACTGAGAACGACGGATGAAATTTTTTCAACACTTGATTTAGCGATTATTGATCTGCAAAATGCGGCCACGAAATTTTTGAAAATCGGCTCTATTCCTAGTTTTGTTAAAAGAGGAAATAAAGTGATGAAAATTGAATCAAGCAATTTACCAATAGGAATTATTAAAGAATTCGAATTTGAAATGGTTAGCGAGCAATTAAAAGCGGGCGATCTATTAATTATGATGAGCGATGGAGTATTTGAAGGGCCTTCCCATGTCGAGAATCATGAGCTATGGATGAAACGAAAAATTACCGAATTGCAAACCAATGATCCACAAGAAGTAGCGGATTTAATCATGGAAGAGGTGATTCGAACTCGTTCTGGAAAAATCGAGGATGATATGACCGTAATCGTAGCTAAGATTAAGCATAATACGCCAAAATGGGCAACGATTCCGGCTTATATGTATGCGAAAAAAGCTCAATAAGTATAAAATTCTTTCATTCCGTCGATGATGGTAATACATCATTTGAGGAGGGGAATGAAAGGTGCGAAAAGGAACATTACGGCAAATTTTATTAATTACGGATGGTTGCTCCAACCACGGAGAAGATCCGATCGCAATGGCTTCTCTAGCTAAGGAGCAGGGAATTACAGTCAATGTCATTGGTGTGCTTGATCAAGATACGATTGATGAAAACGGCTTGCGTGAAATAGAAGGAATTGCAATGGCGGGAGGTGGAGTTAGTCAGGTTGTTTATGCTAAACAGCTATCACAAACCGTGCAAATGGTCACACGAAAAGCGATGACACAAACATTGCAAGGAGTGGTTAATAAAGAGCTAAAGCAGATTTTAGGTTCCGATACATCGTTAGAGGATCTGCCTCCAGAAAAGCGCGGAGAAGTCATGGAAGTTGTCGATGAACTCGGCGAAACGATTGAATTGGAAGTTTTAATATTAATAGACACAAGCGGAAGCATGAAAACCAAGCTGCCAACAGTCAAAGAAGCATTATTTGATTTATCGTTGAGCTTAAATGCCCGTACCGGAGATAACCAATTCTCTGTTTTCGTATTTCCTGGGAAACAAGGAAATGTAGAAAAAGTGATGGACTGGACACCTAATCTGGAGGCACTATCGTCCGTATTTCCGAAATTAACGTCTGGAGGACTTACACCGACAGGTCCTGCATTACGTGAAGCGGTTTCCTACTACTTCAATAAAAAACGTTCCTTAAGGAGTTTGATCTCTGGTGATGAATCATACTTTGAAGAATCATCTATGTAAGCTGCCGACTGGAACGATTATTACGGGAAAATGGCATCGCAAAGCATACAAAATGATTAAGCTGCTCGGCAACGGAGCAAATGGGGTTGTTTATTTGGCGGAAAGCCAAAAGGGGCTTGTGGCGATTAAATTAAGTGATAATAACACCACCATTTTATCTGAAGTAAATGTATTAAAACGTTTTTCCAAGGTCCAAGGAGCCGCCCTTGGGCCTTCTTTGCTAGACGTGGATGACTGGCTTGATCCCTCTACCAATCGCCTGACTCCTTTTTATGTAATGGAATATATTAAAGGAGAGGAGTTCTTTTCCTTTATTAAAAAAAGAGGAAAAGAATGGATGATCATTTTAATTTTGCAATTGCTATCTGCATTAGATAAGCTGCATAAAGAAGGCTGGGTATTTGGAGATTTAAAACCAGAGAATTTGCTAGTGGCAGGAATGCCACCAACTATTCGGCTACTTGATGTTGGCGGTACGACTTTGCAAGGAAGAGCAATTAAAGAATTTACTGAATTTTATGATCGGGGATATTGGGGATTTGGTTCACGAAAAGCAGACCCTGCTTATGATCTATTCGCAGTCGCAATGATGATGATTCATGTTTGCTATCCTACACAATTTACCAAAAAGGAAAATGCGCGTCAGCAGTTACTATCTATGATTGAAGCGGATGCGACATTGCGAAAATATCGCAAAGCCCTTATGAAAGCGATTGATGGAACCTATAAGCAAGCGATTGAAATGAAACGAGATCTGGTAGCAGCTATTCATCATTCTGATCTCCCGCCAAAAGAAAAGCATGTTCCTCCCCAAACAATTCCTTCATCAAGAAGCAGGAAAAAACGGCGGAAAGCAAAAAAGCGGCGAGGAGGAGTGATTGAAACGGCATTTATTGCTGCCATTTTATTATTCGTATACGTACTATACTTATATGGACAAGTTCTTTAAATTGACAAACCTTCTTTTTTGAGAAAATATTTCATTAATGATACGATAAATAATGAAGAAAATTGATAGAAGAGGGTTTTTGCTATATGCTTTCGACCGTCCGTTCCTTTATTCAGACGCATCAGCTGCTTGAGCCGAATTCGACTGTTGTAGTTGGTGTATCAGGTGGACCTGATTCTCTTGCTTTGCTACATTTTTTTTATACTATTCGACATGAATGGAAAATCAAGCTTGTTGCTGCTCATGTAGATCATATGTTTCGCGGTCTACAATCAGAAGAAGATATGAATTTTGTGAAACATTTTTGCGCTCAGTTCGGTATTATATGTGAGGCAACACAAATTGACGTTCCTTCTTTCCAACGTCAGACCAAGATAGGTGTACAGGAGGCAGCTCGCATATGCCGTTACCGTTTTTTTCAGGAAATCATGGAGAAGCATTCTGCTTCTTATGTAGCGTTGGCGCATCATGGTGACGACCAAATTGAAACAATTTTAATGAGGCTTGTTCGTGGAAGTAGCCAGAAGGGATATGCCGGGATTCCGGTTAAGCGGCCATTTCACGATGGTTATATCATCCGTCCATTTTTATGCATCAGTCGGGATGATATTGAAGCATACTGTTATGATCATGGCCTTCAGCCTCGCTACGATGAAAGCAATACGAAAGATAGCTATACAAGAAACCGATTTCGCCACGTGCTCCTTCCTTTTTTGAAAAAAGAAAATCCGCGTGTCCATGAACGGTTTCAATATTATAGTGAAACGATGATGGAGGATGAAGCCTTTTTAGAGGAATTAACGGAGCAAGCGATGAATAAGGTAATGGAAAAGCAATCTGACGAAATTACTTTGCGGATTCAGCCGTTTCAAGCGATGCCTAAGCCTTTACAAAGAAGAGGGATTCAACTAATATTGAACTGTCTTTATGATGGAAAGCCTTCCTCTTTGTCCTCGTTACATATAAAAAATGTGTTAGCCATTTTAAACAATAACCATCCTTCAGGCAGGCTGGATTTTCCAAATGGTCTAAAAATCATTCGTTCTTATGATAGCTGTACCTTCACGTTCCAAGAAAAGAAAACAGGGGCTTATATGGTCGAATTTGATGCAGCCATACCAACAACGTTGTATTTGCCAAATGGATGTGCAATCATAAGCGAATTTTGGGAACACTATCCGAGGGAGCGAAAAGGAAATGCCATACTGGTTCTAGATCCAGAAACGCTTGAACTTCCTCTGCGTGTGCGAACAAGGCGCAAGGGTGATCGCATGACATTAAAAGGGATGAAGGGAACAAAAAAAATCAAGGATATTTTTATTGAAAAAAAAATCCCTTTGCATGAACGAGATAGCTGGCCTGTACTTGAAGATGGACAAGGGAGAATTTTGTGGCTTCCAAAGCTAAAAAAATCCGCTTTTGAAGCAACTGATGTTACAAAAATGCGATATCTTGTATTACACTATAAAGAGCAATGAACATCTAGGAGGAAAAAAGAAAATGGGGATGAATCAAGATATTCAAAAAGTTTTAGTGACACAGGAACAAATACAGGAAAAGGTAAAGGAGCTAGGTAAACTGCTTACAGAGGAATATGACGGACGGTTTCCGCTGGCTGTGGGCGTGTTAAAGGGGGCAATGCCTTTCATGTCGGATTTGCTAAAGCATATTGATACATACTTAGAAATGGATTTTATGGATGTGTCTAGCTATGGAAATGCGACGGTGTCATCTGGAGAAGTCAAAATCTTAAAAGATTTGAATACGTCTGTTGAAGGACGTGACATCTTAATTATCGAGGACATTATTGACAGCGGTCTGACCCTGAGTTACTTGGTAGAGCTGTTCCGCTACCGCAAAGCAAAATCGATCAAGATTGTGACGCTTTTAGATAAACCAGCTGGACGAAAAGCAGATATTGAAGCAGATTATGTTGGCTTTGTCGTTCCGGATGAGTTTGTGGTGGGGTATGGGCTAGACTATTGTGAAAAATATCGCAACCTTCCTTATATCGGTGTGTTAAAGCCTGAAGTATACAGCAAATAAAGCGGCAGTCCATACGGTGAATTGGTTGTGTTGGAATGATTTTCTATGGTACTATTGAATATAGCGTGTTTCATATGGGAGGAGGCAAGAAATGAATCGGATCTTCCGTAATACGATATTTTATTTACTAATTTTTCTCGTGGTCATTGGCGTTGTCAGCTTCTTTAATGGGAGCAACCAGCGGACTGAACCGATGACATACGATGCTTTTATTACCCATCTAGAAAACGGTGATGTCAAAACGTTTTCCATGAAGCCGGAACGTGGCGTATACGAGATTAGAGGTCAGTTAAAAGACTATCGTGAAGGCCAGTATTTTTCTACGTATGTAATGAACAGTGATCCTGTTTTAAACCGTATTGACGCGGCGGCTAAACGGACGAGAGTAGAAGTGATGCCGGCGGATGAAACAAGCGGTTGGGTGACGTTCTTTACGTCGATTATTCCGTTTGTTATCATTTTCATTTTATTTTTCTTCTTGCTGAATCAAGCGCAAGGCGGCGGCAGCCGAGTAATGAATTTCGGAAAAAGCCGCGCAAGACTTTATAACGAAGAAAAGAAAAAAGTGCGCTTCCGCGATGTGGCTGGCGCAGATGAAGAGAAGCAGGAACTTGTAGAGATTGTGGAATTTTTAAAAGACCCGAGAAAATTTGCCGAGTTGGGTGCTCGCATTCCAAAGGGAGTGCTGCTTGTTGGACCTCCTGGTACAGGGAAGACGTTGTTAGCTCGTGCGGTAGCTGGAGAAGCAGGAGTTCCGTTTTTCTCCATCAGCGGTTCGGACTTTGTAGAAATGTTTGTAGGTGTCGGTGCATCACGCGTGCGTGATTTGTTTGAAACTGCGAAAAAGAATGCGCCTTGTATTATTTTTATTGATGAAATCGATGCGGTCGGTCGTCAGCGTGGTGCGGGGCTTGGCGGTGGACATGATGAACGCGAGCAAACGCTGAACCAATTGCTTGTGGAAATGGATGGATTTAGCGGCAATGAAGGCATTATTATTATTGCGGCAACGAACCGTCCAGACATTCTTGATCCAGCATTGCTGCGCCCGGGCCGCTTTGACCGTCAAATCACGGTAGATCGCCCGGATGTGAAAGGGCGTGAAGCGGTGTTGCGAGTCCATGCCCGCAACAAACCATTGGATGAATCTGTTGATTTAAAAGCCATTGCTATGCGCACTCCAGGATTTTCTGGCGCTGATTTAGAGAATTTGCTCAATGAAGCAGCTCTCGTAGCTGCGCGGCAAAACAAAAAGAAAATTGATATGAGCGATATTGACGAAGCTACCGATCGCGTCATCGCCGGACCGGCGAAAAAGAGCCGCGTGATTTCTGAGAAAGAGCGTCGCATTGTTGCTTACCATGAAGCGGGACATACGGTTATCGGCATGGTATTAGCTGATGCGGAAATGGTTCATAAAGTCACCATTGTGCCACGCGGGCAAGCAGGTGGCTATGCGGTAATGTTGCCAAAAGAAGATCGTTACTTTATGACCAAGCCAGAGTTGTTAGATAAAATTACTGGCTTGCTGGGCGGCCGTGTCGCTGAAGAAATCGTCTTTGATGAAGTGAGCACAGGAGCCCATAACGATTTTCAGCGTGCGACAAACATTGCTCGTCGGATGGTAACAGAGTTCGGAATGAGCGATAAGCTTGGCCCAATGCAGTTCGGCCAGTCTCATAGCCAAGTGTTTTTAGGCCGCGATTTGCATAGTGAGCAAAACTATAGCGATCAAATCGCATATGAAATTGACTTAGAAATCCAGCGAATTATTAAGGAATGCTATGATAAAGCCAAAAATATCTTAACAGAGCAACGGGATAAACTAGAGCTTATTGCCCAAACATTACTCCAAGTGGAAACGTTAGATGCAGAGCAAATTAAACATCTTTTTGAGCATGGAACGCTTCCGAATCGTACGGGAAATGGAGAGCAACAAGAAGACGTAAAAGTAAATATTCATACAAAGAAAGAAGAAGAATAAGATGTCTCTTTTTACAGAGGCATCTTTTTTCATCATATCAGAAATTACCGCTCGTTCTTTTTTTAGAAGTAAGGCGCTGTCTAGCTTCAAGCGCCATCGATGGACACTTTGCGTGCTTCTTACCTTGCAGGCAATTTTTCTATTCTTATGGTATGATGAAAAGGCAAGAATGTGTGAAAAGTGGGGATGAAGCGATGATTTTTGTGTTAGATGTCGGAAATACTAATACTGTATTAGGGGTATATGATGGAGATGAGCTAAAGCATCATTGGCGTATTGAAACAAGCAGGGGAAAAACAGAAGATG
Source organism: Anoxybacillus sp. UARK-01 (assembly GCF_002075365.1). Taxonomy (NCBI): domain Bacteria; kingdom Bacillati; phylum Bacillota; class Bacilli; order Caryophanales; family Anoxybacillaceae; genus Anoxybacillus; species Anoxybacillus sp. UARK-01. The sequence goes on from NZ_NASY01000022.1 coordinate 34,716, forward strand.
AATATGGAATGACGATTCAAGCACTCCTTAATCATGTCGATCTTAATTTTTCTGATATTGATGGAATTATTATTTCTTCTGTTGTGCCGCCGATCATGTTTGCGCTTGAACGAATGTGTCACAAATATTTTCATATTAAACCACTCATTGTTGGACCAGGAATTAAGACAGGACTCAATATTAAATATGATAATCCGAAAGAAGTAGGGGCAGACCGCATTGTCAATGCTGTTGCGGGTATCCACCTTTATGGGAGCCCGTTAATTATCGTTGACTTTGGAACTGCCACAACATATTGCTATATCAATGAACATAAACAATATATGGGAGGAGCGATTGCTCCGGGAATCACGATTTCAACAGAAGCTTTGTATTCTCGTGCAGCTAAATTGCCAAGGATTGAAATTGCGCGTCCAGATGATATTATTGGGAAAAATACCGTCAGTGCGATGCAGGCTGGTATACTATATGGTTATGTTGGACAGGTCGAAGGCATTGTATCACGGATGAAAGAAAAAAGTGCCATTCCTCCGAAGGTGATTGCAACTGGAGGGTTGGCTTCTTTGATTGCCAACGAATCGAACGTAATTGATATCGTTGATCCATTTTTAACATTAAAAGGACTGCAACTCCTTTATATAAAAAATGCAGATAAAAAATAAGAAAAGGTGAATGAAATGTCAGACTACTTAGTAAAAGCTTTGGCTTATGATGGACAAGTAAGGGCGTATGCAGTACGAACCACAACGACCGTTGGAGAGGCACAGCGACGTCATCAGACATGGCCAACGGCTTCTGCCGCTCTTGGCCGCGCTATGACAGCCGGTGTTATGATGGGAGCGATGCTAAAAGGAAATAGCAAGCTCACCATTAAAATCGAGGGAGGGGGCCCGCTTGGCGCCATTATGGTTGACAGCAATGCCCAGGGAGAAGTCAGAGGGTATGTGACCAATCCGCAAGTCCATTTTGACTTAAATCAGTACGGCAAATTAGATGTAGCCAGAGCAGTAGGGACAAACGGAACGTTGACGATTGTGAAAGATTTAGGGCTGCGTGATTTTTTCACAGGTCAAGTTCCTCTTGTGTCTGGAGAGCTTGGAGAGGATTTCACATACTATTTTGTTTCGTCTGAGCAGGTGCCTTCCTCTGTTGGAGTTGGGGTGCTTGTAAACCCTGATCATACAATCCTAGCAGCCGGCGGATTTATTATTCAGCTGATGCCTAATACAGAAGAACAAACGATTCATGAAATTGAACGAAGGCTTCAAGCCATTCCTCCGGTTTCAAAAATGATTGAAAAAGGAGCGACTCCTGAAGAGATTTTAGAAGAATTGTTAGGCAAAGGAAATGTAAAAATTCTTGAAACTCTTCCTGTTGCTTTTGTATGCAGCTGTTCACGAGAAAGAATTGCAAATGTCCTTATCAGCTTAGGCCCCGAAGAAATTCAAGCGATTATTGATGAAGAAGGGCAGGCTGAGGCAATGTGCCATTTTTGCAATGAGGCGTATCATTTTACAACACAGGAGCTATATGAATTAAAGAAAATGGCTGAATCGTCGACCGAGTAAAAAATTAAATAATTGACAATTGAGAAAATAGTTGATAAATTTTAAACAAATTCTATAAAATTACTCGGGATTAGGGGTGGATAAAAAATGGCACGTGCAGTAAACTCTATTACAGAATTAATCGGAGACACACCAGCAGTAAAATTAAATCGCATCGTGGACGAAGACAGCGCAGATGTATACGTAAAGCTGGAATTTATGAATCCAGGCAGCAGCGTGAAAGACCGTATTGCTTTAGCAATGATTGAAGCCGCTGAAAAAGAAGGAAAGCTAAAGCCAGGAGATACACTTATTGAGCCGACAAGCGGCAATACTGGAATTGGCTTAGCGATGGTAGCGGCTGCGAAAGGATATAAAGCCATTCTGGTCATGCCTGATACAATGAGCTTGGAACGCCGTAATCTATTGCGGGCATATGGTGCGGAGCTTATATTGACACCAGGCAGTGAAGGAATGCGAGGAGCGATCAACAAAGCGGAAGAGTTGGCTAAAGAACACGGCTATTTTATGCCACAGCAATTTAAAAACGAAGCGAACCCGGAAATCCATCGAATTACGACAGGAAAAGAAATTGTAGAACAAATGGGCGATCAGCTGGATGCGTTTATTGCTGGAATCGGTACTGGTGGAACGATTACAGGAGCTGGCGAGGTACTGCGTGAAGCCTACCCAAATATTAAAATTTATGCAGTAGAGCCTGCAGATTCTCCTGTGTTATCAGGAGGAAAACCGGGACCGCATAAAATCCAAGGCATTGGCGCTGGATTTGTCCCAGATATTTTAAATACAGATATTTACGACGAAGTCATTGCTGTAAAGACAGAGGAAGCATTTGAGACTGCTCGCCGCGCTGCCCGCGAAGAAGGAATTTTAGGAGGCATTTCATCAGGGGCAGCTATCCATGCAGCTCTAAAGGTAGCCAAGCAGCTCGGAAAAGGAAAAAAAGTATTGGCAATTGTTCCAAGTAATGGAGAGCGTTACTTAAGTACAGCGCTATATCAATTCGAAGAATAAGGAAAAGTCGCATATCTCGGCAGGGAATACTCCCTGTCGAAATTTTTTTATAGTACAATAAGTATGGTGCAACAAAGGAAGGGAGGTATGGACCTTTTATGAGACTGAGGCGAATACTCAAAAAAAAGATTGCTTATCAGCATAAGGAGTGGTTCAAACAATATCAATGGCTCGCACAAGATGAGCCTTATCATATTTTGCTAGAAAGTGGACGTTCAGGGCGTTACAGCATTATCGGCTTGCGCCCAGCCGGAATGGTACAAGGAAGCGGACAGGAGCTTTTGCTTCGCTATCGAGGAGAAGAACTGAAGCTACAAGGAAATCCGTTACATTTGCTAAAGCGATGGTTTTCGCAATGGAAGACGGATTTTGATGATGATGGTCCCGATTTTCAAGGGGGATTGATGGGCTATTTTAGCTATGATTGTGTCCGCTATATCGAACGCCTTCCTTCCCAAGCAGAGGATGATCTTAAAGTTCCAGATCTTTATTTTTTAATTTTTGACGATATTGTTGTTTATGATCATGAGGAACAAGCTCTGCATCTCATTGTTCATTATGTAGAGGAAGAACACGAAGATGCACAAAAGCGTCTTTCGCTTTATGAATTCTTATGGTTACAGGAGAGCAAGCAGCCGAATGGGTGGTTTTTTACTCCAAAGGCGCAAAGCGAATCTGTTTCCATGACAGAAACGGAGTTTATGGAGGCGGTTGAAAAAGTTCGGCAATATATCGGGCAAGGAGATGTGTTTCAAGTCAACCTGTCAGTGCGGCAATCCAAGCCTTTGTTCACACATCCATTTCACATTTATGAAAAGCTGCGTCTGTTAAATCCTTCTCCATATATGGGGTATCTTCATTTTCCGGAATTTCAGGTGGTGAGCGGCTCACCAGAATTGCTCATAAAAAAGCAAAAATCTCGTCTGAGTACAAGACCGATTGCGGGGACACGTTCGCGAGGCAGTACAGCGGAGGAGGATCAACAAATCGCTAATAAGTTGTTAGAAAACGAGAAAGAGCGAGCAGAGCATCTCATGCTTGTTGATTTAGAGCGCAATGATTTAGGCAGAGTATGCAAATATGGTACAGTAAAAGTAGATGAATGGATGACCATTGAAGCATATTCTCATGTCATGCATATTGTATCGCATGTATCAGGAGAAATGAAAAAGGAAAAAGATGTTTTTGATGTGATAAAGGCCGTATTTCCAGGCGGGACGATTACCGGGGCTCCAAAAGTGCGCACGATGGAAATCATTGAGGAATTAGAGCCAGTGCGACGCGGAATCTATACCGGATCAATTGGTTGGATCGGCTTTAATGGAGATATGGAGTTTAATATTGCGATTCGAACCATGATCGCCAAAGACGGGATGGCGCACGTACAAGCTGGCGCCGGGATTGTTATTGATTCTCGTCCACCGCATGAATACAAAGAATGTTTGAAAAAAGCAAGAGCCCTGTGGCAAGCAAAAGAGATGAGCGAAGCAGAGCGATTATTTATGACGAGGTGAGAAAAGATGATTTTAATGATCGATAACTATGATTCATTTACGTACAATTTAGTTCAATATTTAGGAGAATTAGGTGAGGAGTTAATTGTCAAACGAAATGATGAGATCGATGTGCAGGGCATACAACAATTGAATCCTGATTTTTTAATGATCTCGCCTGGGCCGTGCAGTCCGAATGAAGCGGGGGTCAGCTTGGCAGCCATTGAGCACTTCGCTGGCAAAATTCCTATTTTCGGAGTGTGCCTCGGCCATCAATCCATTGCACAAGTATTTGGCGGGGAAGTGGTTCGCGCGGAAAAGCTGATGCATGGAAAAACATCACAAATCTTACATGATGGAAAAACGATTTTTTCGGAGGTTCCAAATCCATTTACAGCTACCCGCTACCATTCATTAATTGTAAAAAAAGAAACATTGCCTGAATGCTTTGACATTTCAGCGTGGACAGAAGACGACGAGATTATGGCAATCCGTCATAAAACGCTGCCTATAGAGGGGGTTCAGTTTCATCCAGAGTCGATCATGACTGTATATGGGATGGAGCTTTTGAACAATTTTATTCAAACATATAAAAGGAATCGATAATCCATGTATGTATATATAAATGGTAAAGTTATTCCGAATGAACAGGCCCGTATTTCGCCATTTGATCACGGCTTTATGTATGGATTGGGAGTCTTTGAAACCTTTCGTACTTATAATCGTCATCCGTTTTTACTGGATGACCATCTTGCACGCCTTCATAAAAGTTTAGTGGATATGCAAATCCGTTTTTCAGTTAGCCGGGAAGAGACAATCGCAATCATTCAGCAGCTATTAGCAGTTAATCGCTTAGAAGATGCTTATATTCGCTTAAATATCTCAGCGGGAATTGGCGATATTGGTTTGCAAATCGATGCATATACTGAGCCGACTGTTATTGTATATATGAAATCATTGCCGGAAATAGCTGTAAAAGAAAAAATGTGTACCATTTTAAAAACAAGGAGAAATAGTCCTGAGGGAGAAACGCGTCTTAAATCGCATCATTATTTTAATAATGTGCTTGGTAAGCGCGAGATGAGAAGCCATCCTCACATGGAAGGGATTTTTCTGAATCATTATGGCTTTCTTGCTGAAGGAATTGTCTCCAATCTGTTTTGGGTGAAAGACGGAATTGTATATACTCCAGCGCTAGAAACAGGAATTTTAAATGGAGTTACACGACAGTTTGTCATGGCTATGCTCGGCGTTTCAGGAATTCGCTGTGAAGAAGGACTTTACACCTTAAAGGATTTAGAACAAGCAGAAGAGGTATTTTTAACGAACTCAATTCAAGAAATTGTTCCCGTTTCGCGAATCGATCATTTCGTTTATCCGGGTGAACGCGGCGTCTTTGTTCAATCTTTGAAGGCCCATTATGCTTGCTTCACACATTCTTTATGGACAAGATATCAATTAACAGAAAGGATCAGTATGGAACAATGAATGTGATTCAGTGTGGACCGTATACACTTGATATAAAGCAAAAAACAATCATCATGGGAATTTTAAATGTAACACCTGATTCATTTTCGGATGGAGGAAAATTTAATGCAATCGATCGCGCTGTTGAGCATGCCAAGCAATTGGTAGATGCTGGAGCAGATATTATTGATATTGGAGGGGAATCGACGCGCCCGGGAGCTGAGAAAGTAGCGCTAGAAGAAGAATTAAAACGAGTGATACCTGTAGTAAAAGCGTTAGCCAATGAAATAAAGGTTCCTATTTCTGTAGACACTTACAAGGCAGAAGTAGCGAAACAAGCTATTGAGGCGGGAGCGCATATAATTAACGATATATGGGGGGCTAAAGCCGATACGAAAATGGCAGAAGTAGCTGCCCATTATCAAGTGCCGATTATTTTAATGCATAATCGCTATCAAGTAGATTATAAAGACTTCATTAACGATATGATTTCTGATCTGTTGGAAAGTGTGGAGTTAGCCAAAAAAGCTGGGGTGAAGGACGAAAATATTATCTTAGACCCGGGCATCGGATTTGCAAAAACAGCTGAGCATAATCTGCAAGTCATGAGACATTTGGACAAGTTTGTACAATTAGGCTATCCATTGTTATTAGGAACATCGCGAAAATCATTTATCGGCCATGTTCTTGATTTGCCAGTCCATGAGCGTATGGAAGGGACGGGAGCCACGATTTGTTTAGGGATTGCGAAAGGGGTTCACATCGTTCGTGTCCACGATGTTCAGCCGATCGCTAGAATGGCAAAAATGATGGATGCCATGATAGGGAAAGGGGGCGATGGCCATCGATAAAATTTATCTAAACGCAATGGAGTTTTATGGATATCACGGGGCCATCCCAGAAGAAAATAGATTGGGGCAGCGATTTATAGTTGATTTAGTGATTGAGACTGACTTGAAAAAAGCAGGAGAAAGCGATTGTTTAGATGATACGATTAATTATGCCGCTCTATATGAAATATGCCGTGAAATCGTGGAGGAGCAGCGCTTTAAACTGATTGAGGCGGTGGCGGAACAAATTGCTTGCCATGTTTTATCTGCGTTTTCTTCGATTCTGCAATGCACGGTCAAAGTGGTGAAGCCGAATCCGCCTATTAAAGGCCATTACCAATCTGTAGCGGTAGAAATAGTAAGGAGACGTTAAATGGAAAACTGCGCATATATTGCCTTGGGATCTAATATTGGACAACGTATTCTTTATTTATACAAAGCTGTTCAAAAACTAGCGGAACATCCGCAAATCTCTGTTATTCAAACTTCCTCTATTTATGAAACGGATCCGGTTGGCTACATCCAACAGAACAAGTTTTTAAATATGGTTGTGCAAATTCAAACATCGCTATCTCCTTTTGAACTATTGGAAGAAACGCAAAAAATTGAGCAGGAGCTTGGGCGAAAACGAGAGATTCGTTGGGGACCGCGTACGATAGACCTTGACATTTTATTATATAATCGTGAAAATATTGAAACAGAACAACTTACCATTCCGCATCCGCGAATGGCAGAAAGAGCGTTTGTATTAGTTCCGTTGTTTGAGCTTAATGAGAAAATATACATTCCAAATTTGAATGGTGATTTATCGTTATGTATAGATCAATTATTAAATAAAGAAGGGGTATATTTATGGAAGCAGAAAAGTGGGGGAGACGTATTCGCGCTTTTCGAAAGCTAAAAGGCTACACACAAGAGAGATTTGCCAAACAGTTGGGCATTTCTGTATCGGTTTTAGGGGAAATTGAACGAGGCAATCGCCTGCCGACAGAACAGTTTTTACAAATGGTAGCTCAATGCTTAAACATTACGGTTGAGGAGCTCTCGCCACCAGAGATCGTAGCGGGAGAAGAAAGGAGGGCAAGAAATGTTTAAAATTGGTGATGTTCAGATCAATAACCGTGTTGTTCTAGCGCCAATGGCAGGAGTGTGTAATTCTGCGTTCCGCCTGACGGTGAAGGAATTTGGTGCGGGGTTGGTCTGTGCAGAAATGGTCAGTGATAAAGGAATTTTGTTCAATAATGAAAAAACATTAAATATGCTTTATATTGATGAACGTGAAAAGCCGCTAAGTTTGCAAATTTTTGGCGGAGAGAAGGAAACGCTTGTCGAGGCAGCGAAATTTGTCGATAAAAATACAAATGCTGATATTATTGATATTAATATGGGATGTCCTGTTCCAAAAATCACAAAATGCGACGCTGGAGCTAAATGGTTGCTAGATCCGAATAAAATTTATGATGTCGTAAGTGCTGTCGTCGATGCGGTTGAAAAACCTGTAACAGTAAAAATGCGTATCGGCTGGGACGAAGATCATATTTATGCAGTGGAAAATGCCCAAGCAGTAGAGCGCGCAGGCGGCAAGGCTGTTGCTGTTCACGGGAGAACAAGAGTGCAAATGTACGAAGGAAAAGCAGATTGGAATATCATTAAACAGGTAAAAGAAGCTGTTAATATTCCGGTGATTGGAAATGGAGACGTACAAACTCCTCAAGATGCCAAAAGAATGCTTGATGAAATAGGCGTTGACGGCGTTATGATCGGTCGTGCTGCTTTGGGAAATCCATGGATGATTTATCGAACAGTTCGCTATTTAGAAACTGGAGAATTGATACCAGAGCCATCTGTCCGAGAAAAAATAGATGTGTGCATTTTGCATTTAGATCGTCTCATTGCTTTAAAAAATGAGCATATTGCGGTCAAAGAAATGCGCAAACACGCCGCTTGGTATTTAAAAGGCGTACGTGGAAATGCAAGGGTAAGAAATGCCATTAACGAATGCAATACTCGGGAAGAGCTGGTCAATCTTTTAAGACAGTTCGTTGAAGAAGTAGAAGCAAAACAACAGAGTGATGCGCAGGCTGTGTAAGTGAAGGAATATATGTCATGACTATTTACTGTCAGCCTTTGCTGACAGTATTTTTAATAAATTAAAAAATGGAGTGAATGGAATATGAGTCACGAAGAATTGAATGACCAATTACGAGTACGTCGAGAAAAACTAAGCAAACTAAGACAGAAGGGTATTGACCCATTTGGAAAACGATTTGAACGCACGCATAAAGCCGAAGAGCTTTTTGAATTATATGGAGGTTTATCAAAAGAAGAATTGGAAGAAAAGAATATCCAAGTAGCCATTGCAGGCCGCATTATGACAAAAAGGGGAAAAGGAAAAGCTGGATTTGCCCATATTCAAGATTTGACAGGTCAAATTCAAATTTATGTGCGAAAAGATGATGTTGGTGAAGAACAATATGAAATATTTGATACTTCCGATCTAGGAGATATCGTTGGTGTTCAAGGAACCGTTTTTAAAACTAAAGTAGGCGAATTGTCGATTAAAGTATCCGCTTATGAGTTGCTAACAAAGTCTTTGCGGCCTCTTCCAGAAAAATATCATGGCTTGAAGGATATTGAACAGCGTTATCGTCAGCGTTATCTGGATTTAATTGTAAATCCAGAAAGCAAAAATACATTTATTACTCGTAGTTTAATTATTCAATCGATGCGTCGTTATTTAGATACTCATGGATATTTGGAAGTAGAGACACCGATGATGCATTCCATCGCTGGAGGAGCAGCGGCGCGTCCGTTTATTACGCATCATAATGCTCTAGATATTCCGCTATATATGCGGATTGCCATTGAATTGCATTTGAAACGGCTTATTGTAGGTGGATTAGAAAAAGTATATGAAATTGGCCGTGTATTCCGCAATGAAGGAGTTTCTACACGACATAATCCAGAATTCACGATGCTTGAGTTATATGAAGCGTATGCGGATTATCAAGATATTATGAACCTGACGGAAAATATGATTGCCCATATCGCTCAAGAAGTACTAGGTACAACAAAAATTCAATACGGAGAGCACGAAGTAGACTTAACCCCACAATGGAAACGGCTTCACATGGTGGATGCTATTAAAGAATATGTGGGAGTAGATTTTTGGCGGCAAATGACGGATGAGCAAGCTCGCGAATTGGCAAAACAACATGGCGTGGAGGTAGCGCCACATATGACATTTGGTCATATTGTCAATGAGTTTTTCGAGCAAAAGGTAGAAGATAAACTCATTCAGCCGACTTTTATTTATGGTCATCCAGTGGAGATTTCTCCGCTAGCGAAGAAAAATCCAGAAGATCCTCGATTCACTGATCGTTTTGAGCTGTTTATTGTAGGGCGTGAGCATGCTAATGCATTCACAGAATTAAACGATCCAATCGATCAAAGAGAGAGATTCGAGGCACAGCTTAAAGAGCGTGAGCAAGGCAACGATGAAGCACACGAGATGGATGAAGATTTTATTGAGGCTCTAGAATATGGGATGCCACCAACAGGTGGATTAGGAATAGGAATCGACAGATTAGTTATGTTGTTGACTAATTCACCATCGATTCGTGATGTATTACTATTTCCACAAATGCGTAATAGATAAAAGTTATACTAAAAAATCCCCTGTGAAAGGAATTCATGGGGGATTTTAATTTATTTTTTTAATAAAAACTATTGATTTATTTTCGTGCAAGTGATATATTAAAAAACGTCGCTTTTAGTCGATCAAAAACAGTAATGAATAGTTAAAAAAGTAGTTGACAAGCTAAAAGACAAATGTTATATTGATAAAGTCGCCTGTGAGCGATAAGATAAATGTTCTTTGAAAACTGAACAAAACGAAGCGTTAATCGAAAAGTTTCGGTATGGTCAACCGAAATTTAAATAATAGCCAATCAACTTTCTTTTGGAGAGTTTGATCCTGGCTCAGGACGAACGCTGGCGGCGTGCCTAATACATGCAAGTCGAGCGGACCGAATAGAAGCTTGCTTCTGTTTGGTTAGCGGCGGACGGGTGAGTAACACGTGGGTAACCTGCCCGTAAGACGGGGATAACTTCGGGAAACCGGAGCTAATACCCGATAAGTCTAAAGACCGCATGGTCTTTAGTTGAAAGGCGGCTTCGGCTGTCACTTACGGATGGGCCCGCGGCGCATTAGCTAGTTGGTGAGGTAACGGCTCACCAAGGCGACGATGCGTAGCCGACCTGAGAGGGTGATCGGCCACACTGGGACTGAGACACGGCCCAGACTCCTACGGGAG